>JAEYXG010000021.1 GCA_023428585.1 Bacteroidota bacterium | reverse complement strand
GTAACATAGTTATCCATTACTTCACCTTCGTTCAACTCTCCCATCTCATAGAGCTTGGTTACCATGTAGAGGCCAAGAATATCAGCTTTTGCCTCTTCAATAGCCGAGTATTGTTCCTTCAATGCTTCACGTACCGTGCCTTTGCCATCAAGGGTGTTTTTTATTCCCAGCCCGTGTGCCACTTCATGGAACATAGTATTGGCGAAGAATGCATCAAACTTGATGTACTTTTGCTGTGATTCATCAATGAGTATATCAGAAATTGGGACTAGAATCTGGTCAAACTTGGCTTTCATTGCATTCTTTAACTGGAGTTTGCGGGATCCCTTTTTAAGTTGCACCTCTTCATCATTCGGAAGGTTTATGGCAATGGTTTTGCTGCCTGCATTGCAGTCTCCGGCATAATAAACTACATCATAGGCATTCAAGTCGGCATCTGATCCCGGCACTTCATTTTTGTATTTCTGGTCAACGGGCAAGCCTTTTTGCAATTCAGGCAATAGTGAAGCAAAGTGTGCGAGTTTTTTACTCCATTCAACATCCTTAATGAGCACGTACGCTTCCTGTGCAGCCTTGATGCCATTCAGTGCATCTTCATAGTTCTCAATGGGGCCAACAACAAAATCAATATTTGATGTTTTCATATCCATCCAGGCAAAATCGCTTTCCTGGTATTTATCTGTAAGCAATGCCTCGGCACGTAATTCCAGGTATTTCTTTAATCCTGCATCTTCAGCAAGTGCTGCTGCCTGCTTTAAAAGATCAGCTGCCTTCTTTATTTTTGCAGCATAGGCGTCATGATACCATACCACCCGCAAGGAACTGTCTTCATTACGACGAATAAGTGTATATAGGCTTGACTTATTGGGATCCTGCAGACTTTCAAATTCCTCCTTTGTCATATCAACAGGATACAAATTAGCGCCCAATGGCTTTTCACCAATCTCTGCAATGAATGACTTGTTGCCATTCAGGCGGTCCCATGGCCCATAATTGATCTCTGCAAACTTACGGGCTGCCTCATCAGTAATTGATGCCAAAAAAGCTTCTTTGTTCCCAATGGTTTGCTGCCAGAATATCTCATCCATTATGGAGGCTACATCAAACAGCAATGGCAGCATTTGCTTCTCCTTGTCGGAGAGATGACTAATATCAGCCGACAGCGTAAATGGAGCATAGATTGACAGTCGCTGCTGTACATCTGTTCCCGAGTCAGTGGTCAGAGCAACACCCGCCGGTATCACTCCCTGGTATTGATTTTCCATTTCTTCTTCGCTTTTTACAGTGCTTTTTTCTGCACAGCTGCTTGCCAGTAACAGCATTATTCCAACAGTAGCACAGGTTATAACTTTACGGAACATAATTATGAAGGTTAGGTTTTTGAATGATTTTTCAATAGGCTAAATTAGTCAGAATTTACAAGAAACTGCTAATATGTGCAATCGTATTTCTACTTGGTTGAATGGTAGCATCTACTGTATCATACCCATAAGTCAAAGTTGACCTATGGTTGCTGAATACTATTTTCAACAGTTTTTATTTGCTTGAGATAAAAAAGACCCGGCAAATGAAGAGTGATATTTAACTTAGTGGGATGGTGAAGCTAAAGGTAGATCCCTTACCTACTTTACTTTCCACAGAGATGGTACCACCATTCTTCTCCACAAAATCCTTGCATAATATCAAGCCAAGTCCTGAGCCTTTTTCATTGGCAGTGCCCTTTGAAGAGCAAACCTTCTCCTCAATGTTAAATAGAGATTTAAGTGTCTTTGGCTCGATGCCTGTTCCGGTATCTGCAATGCTGATCTTGATTTTGTCCTTCAATTTGGACGCTTCAATAGTGATCATGCCACCTTCGTACGAAAACTTGACAGCATTCGACAGCAAGTTTCTGACCACTGTTCTGATCATATTGGCATCTGCATGAACACAGGCTTTTTCCAGCATCAGTAGTTTTATTGAAATCCCTTTTATTTTTGCCTGTGGAACAGCCAGATTTATTGCTTCCAGTATTAATGCTTCAATATCAAAGGATTCCGGATTAAAGGAGGTATGCCCCAGTTGGGATTTCGCCCAGGTAAGTAAATTATCCAACAACTGGAAAGTAATTTCCGTTGACGACAGGATCTGTTTGATCATCATTTTCCGCTCGTCGTTCGAGAAATCATTGTATTCTTCATTCAACAGTCTGGAAAAACCAAGTATTGACGTAAAAGGACTCCTTAGATCATGGGCAATGATTGAGAAAAACCTATCCTTGGTAAAGTTGGCTTCGCGTAAGCGTTGATTGAATTGTTTTTCTTCAGTAATGTCAATCATCACGCCGGTAGCATGTTCCTTTCTGTTTTCAGTTGCCGGGATTTGATATCCTGATAAGCGTAACCACTTTTCACCCTCATTGCTGTTGATTCTGAATTCTATCTCAAACAAGCCGGTTTGTGACGGAATGCGCTCCCACATCTCCATTACGCGGGGCCTGTCCTCTTCCAGTACCTTATCCATCCACATATTCATGCTTACCGGACCCTGTTCAAGGTTGAAGAATTCATAACACTTGTTGTTCCATGTAACAAAGTTATCCCCAACATACCAGGTCCAGGCACCTGCATGAAGAGCCTTCAAAGCCATTTCCAGGCTCTTGTTATCAAGCTCTTGAACTGGATTATTCCTTATTAAGGATTCAGGGATGTCATTCATAAATAATAATTTATGTTATTTCTTGAGTAAGTTGAGCATATCAAATCAAGCAGGTATTGTGGTACCTCAGGAGTTCTACAATTACCAGGTAGGATACTTTAAAAATTCACACGATAAAGGTATAAAATTATTCCCAGATACTATATTCAGCCTCTTATTATTTATTATTAGCCCTTTTAATGATAAAATAACCCAAAAATCCGGCAATTACAGAGGTGATGATTATTCCAATTTTAGCCTGTTCCACCAATGCTTTACTATTAAATGCCAGTTCTGCAATAAATAACGACATGGTAAAACCAATACCTGCAAGGAAGCCGGCACCTATAATATGATGCCAGTTGCAGTCTTGCGGTAAGGAACTTAATTTCAGTCGGGTCAACAAGAAAACCATACCAACTATGCCAATAAATTTGCCTATAAGCAGTCCTGAAGAAACACCAAGTGTTACCGGATTTGCAATATTGGCCAAACTTGCAGCGTCAATTGTAATACCGGCATTGCTAAGTGCGAAAATCGGAACAACAAAATATGCAACAAATGGATGCATACCGTGCTCAAGGCGCTGCAATGGCGTTGATGCCTCAAAGGTTAACTGCTCCATTTTCAGAAGCACATGATGCTGCTCACTTGTAATGGTTGTGCTATCATTAGGCTTGGCACGGCTAAATTTATTCATTAGTATTCCCATCTTCTTATTAAAAGTGTTTTCTGTAATACTAACACTTGCCGGTATTGTAAAAGCCGCCAATACAGCAGCAATAGTGGCATGTACCCCCGACATCAGGAAAGCAAGCCATAAACCGCCAATACCAATTAACCCATAAAAAATGGGACTTCTTACCCCAATTCTATTTCCAATGACCAGTACTGCCATGAACACGGCTCCTGTGAGCAGGCTAACAGAATTAATATCAGACGTATAAAAGAAAGCAATAACCAATACGGCACCCAGGTCATCGGCAATAGCCAGGGCTGTAAGAAATATCTTAAGCGACACCGGCACCTTGTCACCCAATAAATATAAAATGCCAAGCGCAAAGGCAATATCTGTAGCCATTGGTATTCCCCATCCGTTTCCGGCATCTGAGAGTGGATTGTTGAATGCAATGTATATCAAAGCCGGCACTACCATTCCTCCAATGGCAGCCCCTATGGGTAAAATAGCCTTGCGCATGTTGCTTAACTCACCGGCAATAATTTCACGCTTAAGCTCAAGCCCCACAACAAAGAAGAAAACAGCCATTAAACCATCATTGATCCAGTGGTGTATGCTCTTTGATAATTGCATCTCCCCTAATGAAACCGACAGGTTGATTTCCCATATATCGTGAAACCAACCTGAAAGTGAGGAATTCGACAGTATAATTGCTAATAATGCTGAGCCTATGAGCACAATTCCACTCATGGAACTGTTGTTCATGAACTTCTTCATGGGATCAAGGATCCATTGATTATAAAATGGTTTCTTTCTCATCTCTGCCTGAATTATTCTACTCAAAGATAATAATCGGCAGAAAATAATCAATATGTCAGATTGCGAATTTGCAAATTTTTTGTAGCCAGCATAATCTGTTACTACTTTTTCGGCTCTTCTGTCGGTACTTGAATCTTTATTTTATCATCTCTCGTCAGTCCGCCCAGTACTTCAACATTCAGGCCATCGCTCAAACCTGTTTTCACAGTACGTTTCTCAAAAACCTGAGGTGAAGTTTCAATTTCCACCCAGGCTGTATCTTCACTGAATTTAAGCAAGCTTTCCTGTATTGCCAATACACTGTCTCTTTTTTCAAGTACAATATCGGCATTGGCACTATAGCCGGCCCTGATAAACTGGTCGTTCTTTAGCTCAACTGCAGCGCGGATCTCGAATTGGATTGCACCATTCTCTTCTACACCCTTGGGTGAAATATGCTCCAGTTTAGCTGTAAACTTCTCTGTGTCGATAGCTCCAATGGTAAGTATAAGCTCCATTCCCTGGTGTAGTTTTCCTACTTCTGATTCATCCACTTTGCCTTTGAAGATCATCTCACCCATATCGGCTACTGTAGCAATGGTAGTACCATCATTGAAGGTATTGCTTTCTATAACTGAATTTCCTATCTCAACCGGAACCGTCAGAACCATTCCTTCAATGGTAGATCTGATGATGGTATTGCTAACTTCACCTGACCTTTTGGTAATACCTTCCCTAATGAGCTGAAGGTTATTCTCTGCTGCTTCAACTGCTTCCCTTGCTGTTTTGAGTGCCACTTCAAAATTCTGCAACTCTGCTATTGCAATGACCTTGTCGTCATAGAGAGCCTTTTGTCTATCATAATTACGCTGAGCATCATCCTTTGATATTTTGGCGCGGTTGAGCCTTGATTCGGCTTCATTAAGGCTGATCATGTTTGGAATGATCCGCACTTTTGCTATCATATCGCCACGTTTTACAATTTCTCCCGCCTCAACGTACAGTTCTGCAATGATACCTGAAACCTGTGGCTTGATCTCAATTTCCTTTCGGGGAACTATCTTCCCTGTAGCCACAGTCTTTTTAACAATATCTGTCACCTGGGCTTTTGTTGTTTCAAAGAGCACCGGCTTAGCAACCGACTTCCTATACAGGTACACAATTGTACCAACAAAAACAACAAGAATTACTGCTCCAATGATAATCTTCAATGCGGTTTTCATGCTTTTAAACTGTTAAATGAATCACTCTATAATTACTATTCATATCTTAATGCATCAATTGGCTTGATACTGACGGCTTTTCGTGCCGGCACCAAACCGGCAACAGCTCCTGAAACTATCAGTATTAGAAGTGCAATTACAGCCATATTAAAATCAATGCCGGGGTTTTTGAACATGGTGTTTTCACCTGTAGCCCCTGAAAGCAGTACCTTATTCAGGCCTTCCAGCAATGCTACACTCACTACCAGCCCAAAGTAACCGGCAAAGGTGGTTAGGAACACTGATTCAGTGATTATCTGTGAAATAATCTTGGCCGGTGGGGCCCCAATGGCGCGCTGTATCCCAATTTCCTTGGTCCTTTCCTTAACTATTACAAGCATTATGTTGCTGATGCCAATTACACCGGCCAGTAAAGTGCCAATGCCAACTATCCATATGAGGCCATTGATGCCGGCAAAAAGGCCTGTCATCTGGTTAAACTGTTTCTCCAAGTTGAAGGATCCTATTGCCTGAGTGTCGTCGGGCGATACCATGTGGCGCCTTCTTAACAGGGCACTTGCCTTTTCTTCAACTTCCGATGCAGCAATCCCCTTTTTTGATGTAAAGGCAAACCATCCAATAACATCCCCCCAATTGTAAACCCTCTGGAAAGTGGTCAGGGGCATATAGATGCTCTGCTCTTTATCCCCTCCGAAATTAATGCCGGTTGTAAGTGGTTTGAACGTTCCTATGACTTGAAAGTAGATGCCTTGTATTTGAATATATTGGCCTAGAGGATTCTCACCCGGTTGAAATAGAATTTCAACAACCTTGCTGCCAATAACTACTACTTTTCGTTTTTCCTTAAGGTCGGCATTATTGAGGAATCGTCCTGCTGTGATAGTAACAGGGTCAATCTCATTCCATTCAGGGTAATCGCCCATGATTGAAAAGGCGCCTGATTTAGTACCTCTAACTACATTGTTGCCTTCGCGTGATCCACCCCCTTGTGTTCGGGGTGATAGTATGTCAATCTCCGGAATTTCTTTACGGAGTGCTTCAATATCATCAGCTTTAAAGTTATAATAACGGCCTTTGGGCAATCCTTTGTATGGTATGGTTGTTGACCTGGTCCACATGAATACGCTATTGGTGGCAAAATCACCAAAGTCACTGGTTATGCCATTCCTTAATCCGTTGCCTGCACCCAGCATCACAACCAGCATGAATATCCCCCAGAATACACCAAAGGCTGTGAGGAAGGTTCGCATCTTGTTCTTCTTCAATGCGCTCATGATCTCTTGCCAGCGGTCTAAATCAAACATCTTTGGTTAATTTTTTATTGTTACTTGCCTTCCTGTCCTTGATTGTATGGAATAGCTTCTGTTATAATCCAATTTTCTTACTGATTCTTCTAATTTTACTCTCTTTCGCTTCTTGCAATCTACAGGGCATGTTCCCCTCTTGTTGATTTCTTGCCCATTATTTCCATATCCATTAATTGTCAATCATTCGTCTCTAAGTGCTTCAATTGGCTTGATTGCCGCCGCTTTTCTTGCCGGAATGAAACCGGCAACAGCACCGCTCATTACTAACAGCAATAATGCGTATATGGCTATTCTCAGGTCTACTTCAGGGTGAGTGAAGAAGCTCGATTCTATCTTTGATCCCACGCTCTCCAGCACAACAACTCCCAGTACCAACCCAACATAACCGGCAAATGATGTGATTAGAATTGCTTCCTGCAATACCAAACTAATAATGCTCCATGGTGTGGCACCTATCGACTTGCGTATGCCTATTTCCTTGGTACGTTCTTTTACAACTATCATCATGATATTGCTAACGCCAACAATGCCGGCAATGATTGTCCCAAATCCAATGATCCATATAAAAAGTCTTATTCCGGCAAACAACTTCTGGAACTTTGTGTATTCTTCCACGCTGTTCCATGATCCGATGGCGCGGGGATCATTGACATCAAACTTATGCAGCCGGGCCAGTTTTGCCTTTACAGCCTGTTCAATCTGCTTGCTCTCTTCCACTCCTGCATCACCAACTGTAAGCGCAATGGTATGAATGCGGTCATCTCCGGCAAAAACCCGTTGTGCAGTGGTCATTGGTATGTATATCATTCGCATATTGTCATCCCTGCCGTCATCATCGGTAAAGACCCCAACAACTTTGAATGGAATGCCGTTAACGTTTATGTATTTCCCCAATGGCGGTTCCCCTTTGAAAAGAGCATCCAGCACCTGTGTGCTTATGGTGGTTACCTTGCGGAATTGGTCAAGATCAGTGTTATTGATAAATCGCCCGTCAGTAATATCCAGTTTTTCAATAAACTGGTAATCAGGGTATACAGTACGAATATTGAAAACTCCACTCTCCTTCTTATATGATAGCATGTTATTCCCCCACATATTATAGCGTGGTGAACTTAAATCAATACCTTCAACTGTTCGCTTAACCTCCACATAGTCTTCATTTCTCATCTGGATGTTGCGGCCCGGTTTCATTCCCTTGAATGGAAGGCTGGTCTGCCCGTTCCATATCCAAATTGTATTTACTGCCGATGAGCCAAATTCCTTTTGCACTCCATTCTGCAATCCATTGCCCGATCCCAATAAAATTATAAGCATGAATATTCCCCATGCCACACTAAAGCCTGTTAGAAAGGTGCGTAACTTGTTTTTACGTATGGTGCTGAGTATTTCGTTCCACTTGTCTGTATCAAACATATCCGTTTTGTGAATGTCCGTTAAGCTGTTCATGTTCAATCAAGCCATCCTTGAGGTGTATTATTCTCTTGGTCATGTGTGCTATATCATTCTCATGGGTGACAATGATGATGGTAATCCCTTCATTGTTGATCTCCTTCAGTATTTCCATCACTTCGCAACTCGTGGCGGTATCAAGGGCCCCTGTCGGTTCATCAGCAAGTATTA
>JAEYXG010000376.1 GCA_023428585.1 Bacteroidota bacterium | reverse complement strand
GAATAGAACGTTCACAGGCCAGCGCCATGAAAATTGCCCGCTTCCTTGAATCACATCCAAAGATTAAATGGGTAAAATATCCCGGACTTGAATCGCATCCACAGCACAAATTGGCTAAGGAACAGATGGATGGCTTTGGTTCAATGATCAGCTTCGGTGTTAAGGGTGGTTTCGAAGCAGGAAAAATACTTATGGATAATGTAAAGGTGTGCATTCTTGCCGTATCCCTTGGTGGAGTGGAAACCCTGATCCAGCACCCGGCATCAATGACCCATTCTAAGGTTTCGGCCGAAGCAAAACGTTTGGCCGGTATCACTGATAACCTCGTTAGATTCTCTGTTGGAATTGAGGATGTTGAGGATATTATTGACGATCTTGACCAAGCTCTTCAGAAAGTTAATTTGTAAGATCCCGCTTTTGTAAGGCGCCGAATGTATAATATTGCTTAATTTTATCGTTCCTGATATATGATCAGGTTAAAGGTGATTTGCATATATTTTAGTTAGATTCTTTATTTTTTTAATGTCAATAATTAGGGTGATGATTAATAAATATCTGATTGTTATCCTTCTTATGCTCACCTCGCAAATATCCTACTCCCAAAAGGTGGGACTGGTTCTTAGTGGAGGAGGGGCTAAGGGTGTGTCACATATAGGCGTTATCAGGGCACTTGAAGAAGCTGAAGTGCCAATTGACTATATAACCGGTACCTCAATGGGCGCTATTATCGGCGGATTATATGCTGCCGGTTATTCACCCGATGAGATGGAAGCAATCATTACTTCACCTGATTTTAAATATTGGTCAACCGGTAAGATTGACCCTCAATACACCTATTATTTTAAAGAGCCAACCCCTAACGCGGCCTGGATAGATTTGAAATTTAACATCGATTCAATCATCAAGCCTACACTTCCCACAAACCTTGTTTCTCCGATGATGATGGACTTCGCTTTCCTTGAGCTTTTCTCATCAGCAGCGGCCGCGGCTGATTATGACTTCAACCACTTGATGGTGCCTTTCAAATGCATAGCCTCTGATATCTCTAAAGCCCGTCAGGTAATCCTTTCGAAGGGTGATCTGGGAAGTGCCATAAGGGCTTCAATGACCTTCCCTTTCTATTTTAAACCTATCAGGATTGACAGTGTATTGCTTTTTGATGGTGGTATGTATAATAATTTCCCATCTGATGTGATGCTTGAATATTTTAATCCCGATATTATTATTGGAAGTCAGGCATCATCAAATGCAGCTGAACCTGATGTTGACAATGTAATGTCGCAGATTGAAAATATGCTGATGATGAAGAGCAATTTCAATGTTATATGCGATAATAGTGTGATGATCAAGCCAAACCTGCTGGATGTTAATGTCATTGATTTCTCACATACCGCTGCTTTCATTGATAGTGGCTATGTTCAGGCTAAAAGAGCTATTTCATCAATACGGGAATTTGTGGTTGACCGTAGGACAAGAGAAGGTATTGACTCTATACGACAGGAATTCAATGCCAGAAAGCCTGAATTATTCATAGGATCAGTACAAATTAATGGATTGAAAAATAGTCAGTACCAATATATGGATCAACTGCTTCGAAAAGATGCATTGGGATGGCCGGTTAAGAAATTTGGGAACAAAGAGCTTACATTAAGTATGATTAAGCCCCAATACTACCGGTTTATTGCTGAAGGTAAGATTGGTAGTGTCTATTCAAGACTGCATTTCGATAAGGACCATAAAAGATACAATCTTACTCTTGATATTGAAAGGCAAAACCAATTGGTTACTGAAATTGGCGGAAGTGTTACTTCAAGTTCCGTCAATGAGTTGTTTTTGCAACTGAAATATTTCCTGTGGACATCAAAATCAATGCAGTTTGTTGCCAATTCTTATTTTGGCAGATTTTATAACTCTGCACTTTTTGAATCAAGGATTGATGTTCCCAAGTACAATCCTTATTTCCTGAGCCTTGGTTTTGTATATAACAAGTTTAATTATTTTAAAACCAGCACTTTCTTCTATGCTGATGAAGATCCATACTATATCATGGAGCAAGAGCAATTTGGCTATTTCTCAGCAGGATTTCCATTGAATAATGATGGTAAAATAGTAATTGATCTTACAGCCGGGAGCAGTCGCGATCAATATTTTCAAACTAATACATATTCCAGAGATGATATCCTTGACCGTACATCATTCCGCTTTATAGCTCCGGGGCTTTACGTCGAAAAAAATTCACTGAATCATAAGGAGTATCCTAGCCGTGGTTTGTTTTTTAGAACCGAGCTGTATCTGGTTTCAGGAAATGAGTTTTTTTATCCTGGTTCCACTACGGCCGATAAACGGATCCTTAAAATCCCTCATACATGGGTACAAGGGCGTTTGGAATTTGAAAACTATTATGCCAATTCACAAAGATTAAGTTTGGGCTTTTATACACAATTTAATTATTCTGCCCAAACCTATTTTAGTAATTATACATCCTCGGTACTATCGGCAAATCCATTTCAACCTTTTTCTGAAAGTTACGTTAAATTTATGCCTACATACAGAGCTAATAAATATGTGGCATTGGGCACGAAAAACGTTTATACTATATATAAAAACTTCGACTTCCGCCTGGAGGGATATTTATTCGTGGTAACGGATGCCCTGGAAAAGGATGCCGTTACAACAAAGTCGCTGACAGCAACCAACATTAAGTTCAATCCGCTCGCTACTGCTGTTTTGGTATACAGAACTCCAATAGGACCTATAAGCATGAACCTAAATTATATCAGTGGCGAAAGTGAACCGGTTTCATTCTTCTTTAAACTTGGATATCTTATTTTCAATCGTCGACCATTCTAATTGAGGTTCGTTAAACATCCTCATCAATTCCGGTGTTGTTGCTTTAATCAATTATATGATATTTTTTTTCTAAATGGTGATGCCTAATATTACCTTCTTAGTGTTTTTGTGATTAAATCAGAACCTTATTGCAATTATTGAGTTAATTAAGAGAACAATAAGTAGATTGCAATAAATAATTCTTATTTTTGCAACCCTAATAAATATTGATCCAAAAACTGAATAATAAAAGCAGTTAATAACCCGACCTGCCCATTCTCTGGTTTCACGTACAAGGTTGATTTATTTGAAAGTGAATCAGGTGTATTTCGGTAGGTGTTTTTTAACCTAGTACTAATCATTCATTTGATTTCTTAGATGAAAACCAAAGATCAACACAATCAGAATCCTGAAGAAAACATCAGTAATCAGGAGGAGAATTCCTTAAACCTGAACGAATCTATTGTCCCTGAAATTCAACCTGAAACTAAGGACATAACCACTGAACCGGAAGCTCCAACAACGGAAGAACCACTAGTAATGGAAGTTCAAAGTGAGCAAATTGCCAACAACACAGATGAGCCGACCGATAAACCTGTTAAGGCGTCGTCAACAACCACAAAAAAAAGTGCAAAAGCTGTAACAAAGGTTGCTGAAACTCCGGTTGCAGATGAAACTACTGAGCCCGAACTTGTCGAGGTGACATCAGTTGAAGATGCCAATGCGCAAGTGATTGACAATGTTGATAGCGTTGTTGCAGATGAAATATCTGCAGAACCTGAAAAAACTGTGGAACATGTTGAGATGCTTCTGGAACATCAGGAAGATGAAGAGAGTGATGAAGTTGACGAACAACAGGATGTTGAATCGGGTACGGAGCTTGAAGGTCTCACCAGAGAACAATTGGTTGAAAAACTTGAGCAGCTTGTTACCGATTCCAATGTCAATAATATAAAGAGTGCTGTATCGGCGGTTAAGGTTGCATTTCTTCGATTGAACAAGGAATTCAAACATGAAGAATATCAGAAGCTGGTTGAACAGAATGTTGAAGTGGAGGGTGATGCACCTGTTGAAACTCCTGTAGTTCAGGATGATCCATTGGAAGAGAGATTCAAGGCAGCTTTCAATATATACAAGCATAATAAAGGTAAGTACAACGAGGAGCAGGAAAAGATTAAAGTACAGAATCTTGAGGCTAAAAATCAGATCCTTGAGGAACTGAAAGTGCTTATTAACTCTGAAGAGACTCTGAAGAAAACCTATGATGAGTTTAAAACACTTCAGGATCGTTGGAAAACCATTGGGATGGTTCCTAAAAACGATGTTAATACCCTCTGGCAGAACTACCATTTCCTGGTTGAAAAATTCTTTGACAAGGTAAAGATCAATAAGGAACTTAAGGATCTTGATCTTAAGAAAAACCTGGAAGCTAAAATGCAATTGTGTGAAAAAGCGGAAGAATTGCTTCTTGAAACCTCTATAATCAAATCATTCAAGCAACTCCAGCAATATCATGAGGAGTGGAAGGAAATAGGACCGGTACCTCAGGATAAGAAGGATGAACTTTGGGATAGATTCAAGAGCGCCACTGAAAAGATTAACGAACGCCGCCGTGAATATTATACCGAAATACAGGATGGCCAGGAGCAGAACCTTACAGC
>JAEYXG010000375.1 GCA_023428585.1 Bacteroidota bacterium | reverse complement strand
GCCCTATCGAGTTGACTCCAACGTATGAGAGAGGCTCACGTGCCGCTTTTGTAAAAGGGGGGACATCCTTGCGAACAAGGGAACCACCTGAAATCATTACATGAGCTCCAATATTGACAAACTGATGAACAGCAGATAGCCCACCAATTATTGCCCAATCGTCCACAACAATATGACCTGCCAATGTAGCTGCATTTGCCATTATTACATTATTGCCAAGAATACAATCATGGGCCACATGCACATAAGCCATCAGCAAACAGTTGTTGCCAACAACAGTTTCCCAGTTGGCCTTGGTTCCCCGGTTTATGGTTACAAATTCCCTTATAACGGTATTATCTCCAATTCTGACCAAGGTTTCTTCATTGTTGAATTTAAGATCCTGGGGAATAGCAGCAATAACGGCTCCGGGAAAGATTTTGCAATTCTTACCAATTCTAGCTCCTTCCATGATAGTTACATTTGAGCCTATCCAGGTGCCTTCCCCTATTTCAACATTCTTTTCGATATTCACAAATGGCTCAATAACAGTATTTTTAGCTATCTTGGCCTGAGGATGAACGTACGCAAGTGGTTGATTCATATCATTGATTTTGTTTCCTGACTATTTGAGCCATAAGCTCAGCTTCTGTTGTTATTTTATTGCCTACATATGCAGTACCTCTCATGTGACAGATACCACGGCGAACCGGAGTAATCAGCTCAAGGTGGAAGATTATGGTATCACCAGGTACAACTTTCTGCCTGAATTTCACATTGTCAATTTTAAGAAAGTATGTAATGTAATTTTCAGGATCCTCCACTGAACTGAGGACTAATATACCACCGGTTTGAGCCATCGCCTCAAGTATCAAGACGCCAGGCATAAGAGGTTCCTCCGGGAAGTGCCCAACAAAAAATCCCTCGTTCATTGTAACATTCTTCAAACCAACTACCTCCTTTTCATTCATACGGAGTATCCTGTCAACCAAAAGGAAAGGGGGTCGATGTGGAAGCAGCCTCTTTATATCATTAATATCATAAAGAGGTGGAATATTCGGATCATATTTCGGTGGATGGCAGTATGACTTCTTTGCTTGGATTTTATGCTTTAGAATTTTAGCAAAATGGGTATTGGTGCTATGACCAGGTCTTGTTGCTATCACGTGACCTTTAATACGCATACCTGCAAGTGAGAGATCGCCAATCACATCAAGTAACTTGTGTCGGGCCGGTTCATTGGTGAAATGAAGCTCAAGGTTATTAATAATGCCTTCGTTAAGCACTTCCACGTGCGGTTTATTGAAAAAAGTGGCTAGTCGATCAAGTTCTTCCTTTTCAATCAATCTGTTTACAAAAACTATGGCATTGCTCAAATCACCTCCCTTAATAAGATTGTGCTGAATCAGGAATTCAAGCTCATGCAGAAAAACAAAAGTACGGCAGGTGCTTATTTCTTTTGGGAAGTCACTTAGGTTATCAAGATGTGCATTCTGTGTTCCCAGTACTTTTGTTTTATAGTCGATCATTACTGATACCTTAAAGGAATCACTGGGGATCAACAATATTTCAGAATCTTTTTTCTCATCATAATACCTGATCACTTCATCCACAACAAAATATTCCCTTTCGGCTTCCTGTTCCAGTATTCCCGCTTTTTCAATTGCTTCAACATAAAAGCGTGAAGAACCATCCAGAATGGGAGTTTCGGCGCAGTTGAGATCAATAAGCACATTATCGAGATCGGTACCTGTAAGCGCTGCTAAAACGTGCTCTATTGTACTGACCTTGGCGCCTTTGTATTCTATGCTCGTACCTCTGGATGTATCTACAACAAGGTCAGCATCAGCATCAATTATTGGTAGATCTGGCAAGTCAACTCTACGGAACTTGAAACCATGATTCTCAGGAGCCGGATTAAGAGTTATCAATACTTCTTTACCGGTATGCAGACCGGCACCGGAGATGGAAACGGCCTCTTTTAGCGTTTTCTGTTTTACTGACATATGGTCGGCAAAATTAGTGTATTTTTATAATAGCTTTATTATTGTTTGGTTTTAAGTTCTTTCTCAAGCATATTAATCCTATCAACAATTTTATTCAAGTTACGGAAATGAACATACGATTTCCTGTAATTCGAAATATCATAAGCCGGGCTGCCCATTATAATAGAGCCGTCAGCAACATTGGTTGATATGCCTGACTGTGCAGCAATTTTCACGTCATCACCAATATTGAGATGCCCGGTAATTCCTACCTGACCACCAATCATGCAGTTCTTGCCAATCCTGGTTGAACCGGCAATACCTGATTGTGATGCAATTACTGTGTTTTCACCTATCTCAACATTGTGAGCTACCTGTATCAGGTTGTCAAGCTTCACTCCTTTGCCAATAGTGGTTGAACCAAGTGTTGCCCTATCAATGGTAGTGTTGGCTCCTATTTCTACATTGTCTTCAATTACAACATTTCCGGTTTGGGCAACTTTCTGATACTGGTTATCACTTTGAGGAAAGAAGCCAAATCCATCTGCACCTATTACAACACCTGCATGCAATGTGCAGTTTGATCCTATGGAACTTCCAATGTATACTTTAACACCTGCATATATGGTTGTGTTCTCTCCAATGGAAACATTATCACCTATATAGCAACCAGGATATATTCTTACGTTGTTGCCTATAACAACATTCTCTCCAATACTTGCAAATTCACCGATATAGCAATTTGATCCATAAGTTGCACTTCCGGAAATAGCTGCCAACTTTGAGACTCCCTTCTTATCCTGAATCATCATATTATAAGCCTGAAGCATCTTAGCGAAAGCTTCGTATGGATTATCAACTCTTATTAAAGTGCAGCTTAGCTCTTTTTCAGGAACAAATTCATTGCTAACAATAACAACTGATGCATTGGTTTCATAGATGTAGTGCGTATACTTTGGATTTCCTAGAAATGAAATAGTGCCGGGTTGACCCTGTTCTATTTTCGACAGTTTATTGACTTCAACAGCAGGGTTTCCATCAACTCTGCCATCTATCATTGTTGCAATTGCTAATGCAGTAAATTTCATCTAATAACTTAGGTTTTTATAAAATATTATAAATCAGATACTTCTTCTTATGGAAGAAGAAAATTCAAGGCGAATTCAAACATGATAAAATTGGGTGCAATTTACCTAAATTAACGCAATATCCGGTTATTTATTCAATTACTCATTCTTTTTGCCGGTTTATCTCTTTCGGATAGCTTAAAAAGTGCTTGGTTACTGATTTTGTCAGAATTGAAATATTCAGTTGATCTGAAGAATCGGTTATATCAACCACTGATCCATCCTTGTTCAATATATTTATTTTATCATGCTCAGGAATGTAAGCATTGTTGGTGATTTCTCCCTGACTGAACAAATACAGTGTGTCATTTTCGTCAGTAATCATAAACTTGTTTTGAATCTTCTCCTTGATTGAATTGATATCATCATTTGAAAATGGAGAATTGCTCAATTCAGTTCTCATTAATCTCCTGTTGACCAATCCAGCTGCTAAAAATGATAATATTATATCTGGATGATTTACCCATACTTTAATACTGTTGAATACATCATAATCATCAAGTAGGGCAAATTGTTCAATCAACATGGGGTTTCTAATGAAATCTTCCTGCGAAAAACTGTTTCCTAGAAATAATTTAAAAGCTGGAGAGGCGAATATTTCTTCACCCTTTGAAACCAGGTGTTTTGCTCTCCTAAGTAGGTTAATCATCATGCTTTCAGCTCCAACCACTGTTTTATGATAGTATACCTGCCAATACATCAATCGTCGGGCAACAATGAACTTTTCAATTGAGTAAATTCCTTTAGCCTCTACCATTAACTCATCATTTTTAACAACAAGCATTTTAATTAGTCGATCTGTATTGATTACACCCTCAGATACTCCTGTATAGAAGCTGTCTCTTTTCAGATAATCAAGTCGATCCATATCAAGTTGGCTTGATACAAGCTGGTGAAGAAATCTTTTATGATATTTGTTGCAAAAAATTGTGATAGCTAGCTCAAGCCGCCCCTTAAAATCTTGGTTAAGCCTCTGCATCAGTAAGGAAGAGAGTTCCTCATGACTCATTCCTGTAACGATGCTATGCTCAAGTGAGTGAGAATAAGGGCCATGGCCTATATCATGAAGCAATATAGCAGCAAGTGTAGCTTCGGCTTCTTTCTCAGTGATAATTGATCCTTTCATTCTGAGAGTTTCAATTGCTTCCATCATTAAATGCATGGCACCCAATGCATGGTGAAACCGAGTATGTAATGCCCCTGGGTATACAAACGATGTCAAACCTAACTGTCTAATCCTTCTAAGCCTTTGAAATAGTGGGTGTTCTATTAATGAGAAAAGGAAATCACCTGGTATAGTCACGAATCCATAGACCGGGTCATTTACAATTTTTCGGTGATTTGGGTAAAATTGGTTCACGAAGCCTATCTTTGTATGTTAAAAATTGCTTATTATTTGAAGGTTGTATACTAAAACTCTATAAAAGTTATTATCATTATGGTGATGACTATAAAAGTGACAAAAGTACAACAATTGAATATCTAATTTACTTATCTGCAATTTATGGAAAATATATCAATATTATGGGCTGATGATGAGATTGACCTTTTGAAACCTCATATCATGTTTCTTAAGGATAAAGGTTATAATGTTATTACTACCAATAACGGTGTTGAAGCAATTGAAATTATAAAGTCACAACCATTTGACTTTGATATTGTATTTCTTGATGAACAGATGCCGGGATTGTCGGGAGTTGAAACTCTCATGCAAATAAAGAGCGCTTTTCCAAATCTTCCTGTTGTAATGATAACCAAGAGTGAAGAAGAGACTATCATGGAGGATGCTATAGGTTCAAATATTTCTGATTACCTGATCAAGCCTGTGAATCCTAATCAGATATTGCTCAGCATAAAGAAAAATCTTGAAAATAAGAAGCTTATAAGTGAGAAAACTACTCATATTTATCAGCAGCAATTCAGGAATATTGGAATGGAGATCAGTAACCGACTGAATCATAATGAATGGGTTGAAATATACAGGAAGCTTGTGTTTTGGGATATTGAGCTTGAAAAATCAAAGGACAGCAGCATAATTGATGTGCTTAAAATGCAAAGAACTGAAGCAGGCCAAATGTTCAGCAGATTTGTTGAAAGTAATTACATTGATTGGATAAATGCTCGCATTGATCAAAGGCCAGTGATGTCGCACACACTTTTTCGTGATAGACTCTTTCCTTTGGTAGAAGAGAACCCCGGTTTATTTCTGATACTGATTGATAATCTCAGGTACGATCAATGGAAGGTATTGCAACCAATAATTGAAGAATATTATAGGGTTGAAAATGATGATGTATATTACTCAATATTGCCAACTACAACCCAATATGCCCGTAATGCATTGTTTTCAGGCCTTCTTCCTACTGAAATTGAGAAGAAATACCCCAAATATTGGATTAATGAAGATGAGGAAGGTACCAAGAACCAATTTGAAGGAGAGTTATTGGGTGAACAGTTAAAGCGTTTTGGTAAGGATATGAAATATTCATACCATAAGATACTTAATCTTACTGCAGGGCGTAAGCTGCTTGATATCTTGCCTAACCTGACCAGCAACAAATTCAATGTGATAGTTTATAATTTCGTTGATATGCTTTCACACGCCCGTACGGAGATGGAAGTGATACGTGAATTGGCCGATGATGAGGCTGCATACAGATCTATTACCGTATCATGGTTCGAGCACTCTCCTTTATTGGATATCATAAGGTTTTTAGCCGATAAGAAGATACCTGTTGTGATAACCACTGATCATGGTTCCATGCATGTGGAATCGCCTGTAAAAATAATTGGTGATAAAGCCACAAATACCAATTTAAGGTACAAAACAGGACGAAGCCTGAGTTACAATAAAAAGGAAGTTTTTGAAGTCAAAAATCCTGCTGATATTTTTTTACCGCGCACTAATGTCAGCTCAAACTTTGTTTTTTGCCGAAATGCTGACTTCTTTGCCTATCCAAACAACTATAATTATTACGTAAATTACTATAAGAACACTTTCCAACACGGAGGAATTTCTATGGAGGAGATGATTGTCCCATTTATTACACTGAAATCAAGGTAAGAATATGGCCAATACCATAATCAACTGCCACAATATAAATGAGCTTCCATCTGTCGCAAAGCAGATAGTTGAGCTATACCCTGAAGAGAAGCTATTCCTTTTCTTTGGTAAAATGGGAGCAGGCAAAACTACCATAATAAAAGAGATATGCAGTTTGCTAGATGTAATCGATGTGGTAAACAGTCCCACATTTTCAATAGTTAATGAATATAGGACAGCTACCGGCAAAAGTGTTTACCATTTTGACTTATACCGTATCAAGTCGCCCATTGAGCTGATGGATATTGGGTATGAGGAATACATTTTTGGTGATTCCGTTTGTCTTATTGAATGGCCTGAATTAGCTGCAGACTTGCTGCCTGCCTCATTCGTCATGATTAAAATTGAAGTTGACGAGCTGACAAGTATACGTACATTTGATATTAGCCTGGAAAAGAATAATTAAGCTTTCAAATTGTAGACTTGAAGTTGAGGATACAGGCTTTTTTATTTAGTTTTGCAAAAGGATAACTATTAAGTTCATGGAAGATCAAAGTAAGGATTTTAAATTGTATCCTTCTTCAACCACGCAATTGATGCCAAGTGAAGAAAGGTTGGAAATACCTAATAAGGCATGCCAACTTTCTATTGGGGTTCCAAAGGAAACTATTCACCTTGAGAATAGGGTGTCGTTATCTCCCGAAGCTGTTGGACAATTGATAAAATCTGGGCACCGTGTAATTGTTGAAAATAACGCTGGCGTGGCATCTCACTTTCTCAATCATCAATACAGTGATTTGGGTGCAGAGATTGCTTATGAATCAAATGTTGTATACAATACAGATGTAATTGTTAAAGTAGCCCCTCCCTCATCCAATGAAATTACAATGATGAGGGGAAAGCAGGTGCTCTTTTCATCACTCAATAT
>JAEYXG010000374.1 GCA_023428585.1 Bacteroidota bacterium | reverse complement strand
CTGTTAGGGTATTCATGGTTGGTGAAGAAAACCCCAACTTCCGCAGACTTGATCAGATACCCGAACATCTCAAAAATGCCATCATGACCTCAGAGGACGGGCAGTTTTACAGTCACAACGGATTTATACCCGATGCCATACGCTCAAGCATCATCACCAACATCAAGGAAAAACGCTTTGCCCGTGGTGGTAGTACCATAAGCATGCAACTCGTGAAGAATGTGTTCCTCAACCGAAACAAGAACATTACCCGCAAGGTTGAAGAAATGCTGATTACATGGCTTATTGAATCCCGACAGATGGTTACAAAGGACAGAATGCTTGAGGTTTACCTGAACATCATCGAAACCGGCCCACTTACCTACGGTGTAAACGAAGCCGCCCACTTTTACTTCAATAAGGATGTTTCAAAGCTCACCCTGGCTGAAAGTATCTATATTGCAAGCATCGTGCCCCGCCCCAAGCTCTTCAAATACTCCTTTGACAAGGAGGGCAACCTCCGCGAGTATCTGGCCGGCTACTATTCATTGGTCTCCGGCAAGATGCTCAACAAAGAATGGATTACGCAGGAAGAATATGATAAGCTGAAACCCGAGATCACTATCAAGGGGCCGGCATTGAAGTACATTGTAACGGACACCATCCCACCCCGTGAAGAACTGAATATTGTGCCGGGTGGATTTAAATCGCTTCTTGAAATATTCAAAAAGAAAACGGAAAACAACAGGGAATAGTGAATAAAGAATATCTATTGCCACATGTATCCATTTAAATACAAATCTTCCCCTGTAATCAGGGGAAGATCTGTACCATCCAAATGAAAATGTGCTTACCATCAATGCTTGTGTTCTCCATGACCTGCACTATATTCCAATATATCGTGCAGTGCCTCAAGGGTATGCGTATAATCAACATACGCATTTACAAACTCACGGCCTTCAGCAGTTGATCTATCCTTAACGGTGTTCAGATAGGCCACCTTATTATATTTCTCCTTTATTATCTGGTCAATATGCCCATTCAGGCTCACCAGCAAATTATCTACATCCTTGTCGGTAATTGCCTTGTCACTCATAACAACAATCTGTTTGGTTGTGCCTGCCGGTTTCAATCCGGTATAAGGAGCTCCTTCTGTTTCACGATGCAGACGTACCAACGTTTCGAGGAAATGCTTCTCCACAATCTGATAAATCTCCTTATCGCCGGTTCTGAGCTTATAGGTCTTGTTGAAAAGTGATATGATCTCCTTTTCCCCATCATCATCTATCCATTTAATTACAAGGTTTACATTATTGGTTTCCAAAGCCTTATAAGCATCCTTTATTACCGGACCATCATACGAATCGCAATGTGCGGATGATGTGAGTGGCAGCGCCAATATGAAACTTAACAGGATGCCGACCATAAAGGCACCAACAATCCTTTTCCTGCCACCTTTGGCAACTGCTGCACCACCCATAGAGGTATTGCTGATTTCAACTCCGTAACTCCTGTCATTGCTGTTCAATGGATTTTGTCCTTTTGTTTTCATGATTCAATTTTTAATGTTATGAATTGTTTTTCGACAAAAGTACTGTCCATAGAGGACCTGCGCGACCTACCCTATAAGTTGGCACTCCTTTTCCGGATGCAAACAGGTCTCATTTTACAAGGTGGCACTTTCAGAGACCTTGCTCTGATTTCTTGTATTCACTGGGTGTGATGCCGGTTATTTTCTTAAAGATCCTGTTGAATGCTGATTTCGAGTTAAAACCACTCTCAAGGGCAATGCCGAGCAACGAGAGTTTGCTGAAGTCGGGATCATTTAACTTGGCTTTTACTTCATTAACCCGATAACCGTTGATGAAGTCGAAAAAGTTGCAGCCATACTTTTCATTTATGACTCTAGAAAGCTGATACGATGGTATATCAACCATTGTAGAAAGGGAAGGCAGCGAGAGCATGGGATCCAACCAGGGCTTTTCACTGTCCATTATCCTATTGATGCGTGAAATATAATCGGCCGATTCCATCTCACTTAATGGCATATTCTGATACTTAACCCTTTGGTCAGTAATATACCCATGATTTTCAGCGGTATGGGAGGAAAAAATCTCTTTCTGACGTAATCCGTAATAACCTACTAGAATTATAAAGGCTGAAAGCGACAGGAAAAGCCCATCAGTGCAAAACACCATGGAGAAGTAATGAAAGATGTGGTGAATTATGGCAATGAGCATCAATGCTGACCATATCAAGCCAAAAATATTGATAAGCATCTTTAACCAGTTCAGGTTAATCTCTTCTGTCGCAGAGAAATTATTTAAAATATTGCTGTTTATTTTCTTGATCCTTTTAAAAGTGACCAGAAAATAGATGGGCCCCGAAAATGCGGTGAGCAGGAGGAATGAAATGAAAATTACGGGTGGATGCACATGCCGGCTTACATGTGCCATGGTTATTCTATCAGAATATTCAGGAAATGCAAGTGACAGTAACAGATAGCCAACAAATAAAATGAATGGGACAAAATGAAGTAGTACCCTTACTGATCCTTTCTCCTTCACTGAGGTAAACGAATCCACATACAAATAAAGGAAAGGGCCATGTATCAGAAACAACGAGATAATGTATACCTGCAGATGCTTTATCCCTATCAGCAGTGCGTCAGTTGAAAAAGCATACATACCGGTAAACACGCCCAGGTAGACCAGCCAATAGAACAAAACCTTATCATGCAGTGCCTTGGGCTTTTTCTGCAGTAGCAAGGCTGCAAAAAACAGAGCATTGAAAGCGGCAATCAGGAAAATATACTTCATTGGTTGGCCTATTTAATCCCCAAAGTTATCAAATAAAGCCACAACTCTGAAGCAGGCAATCAATGATGATAACCTGCTAAAGCGTGATATTATAGGCCCCTTTTGTTAATACAGAGCCCTCAATTCTATCATTAAGCAGCTCAGTGAATCCATCTTTTTGCCGCCCAATGGTTACCATTTTCTTTTCAAACAGGTACTTATCCTTTTCCTGTTTATTCAAGACCAGAATGTAGCTCCCTGATTCGGTTTTAATTATGGCATCACTTGGCAGTGCGTTAACGGTATCTGTACCTGTAACAATTTCACATTCCACAAACTCATTGGCCAAAGGATTGGATATACTTTTATCAGTTATGAAGGCATAGCAATCAATCAGTTTTGTTGCATCATCAATGGCAATGCCAATTGAATTTATTTCGGCAGTATGCGGCGGGTCAGCATTCCTCATTTTGAAACGAACCGTCTGTCCTTTCCTGATCAACGATATATCATTGGCAAAAAGTGAAAGTTTAACTTGAAAACTACCGGGGTTTACTAT
This sequence comes from Bacteroidota bacterium, assembly GCA_023428585.1. Classification (GTDB taxonomy): domain Bacteria; phylum Bacteroidota; class Bacteroidia; order Bacteroidales; family Lentimicrobiaceae; genus Lentimicrobium. The sequence continues at coordinate 3,229 of JAEYXG010000374.1, read as the reverse complement.
TTCCATAAGTTCAGCCCGGGCGTCTATATAACTCCCCATTTGTGTTGAAATATTTGAAGCATATCCACTGATAGGTGATTTCAATGCATAAGCGGCATAAAACTCTCCGTTTTCAATTCGTGCTGGCGATAGCCCTATGCCTTCAACTTTAAGTTTTAATGCCCCGTACCTGGCCAATGCCATTTTAAATTCCGTTTCAATTTGAATAAACTCCTTTTCTGATGTAACCTTATCATTATAAAGTGATTTCACCCTTTCATACTCACTTTGGAGTCTTTTGTGCGATGAAGATGCTTCGGCATAGTCCTTCTGGATGTCAATCAATTCATTACCGGTAATTTCAGCCAAAACCTGATATTTAGCCACAGGCTGTCCGTTACTTACTAAAATACTCTTGATGATACCATTCACCGGGGCCGATACTATGGCCAATCCCCCGGGTAATGGTTCAATGGTTCCGTTGCACTTTATCGTACTTTCAAATGGATGCTGCTCTATCTTGCCCAGTTGCATCTGAACCGTTGTGAACTGGTGATTTGAGATTTCAATGAATGACGATTCCGGTTCAGCAACTTCCTGACGATTGCCGCAGGCATGTATAATGAAGGATGCTAAAATTAAATACAGTAGCTGGTTTTTGACATTCATATTTTTCTATTTAAAAAGAATGGAGGGCAGGCAGCATCATACAAAACAGGATGATGCACTGCTTAGCCCTTAAAAATCGAAGAGGAAAAAATTTAACACCAACAATGTTGTAAAAGATTTCAAACATCAGTGGCAGGGCAATCATGGTTAGCATGGTCGAGGTAAAGAGGCCTCCAATTACAACCGTAGCCAATGGGCGCTGTACCTCTGCACCGGCGCCGGTGGAGATAGCCATAGGCAGGAACCCCATGGCGGCGGCACCGGCTGTCAGCATAACGGGCCTTAGCCTTGCTTTTGTACCCTTGATTATAAGGTCACGCATACAAGTATTGCCATTTTCTTTAAGCTCCTTCAGATGTTCTATCAGTACTATTCCATTCAGTACGGCAATACCAAAAAGGGCTATAAAACCAACCCCTGCCGATACGCTGAAAGGCATACCCCGAATCCAGAGCAGCAGCACTCCTCCAACGGCAGCCAGTGGTATGGCAGTAAATATCATGATGGCATCCTTGAATGATTTGAAGGCAAAGTGAAGAAAGATAAAAATAAGCAGCAGGGCTACCGGAACGGCAATAAGCAACCGATTCGTTGCATTCTGCAGATTCTCAAATTGACCTCCGTATTCAATGTAGTTGCCCGGAATCAAATCAATATTCCTGTCAATGGTGGTACGAATATCCTTCACAACCGATTGCAGGTCCCTGTTGCGTACATTTACGCTCACAACCACCCTCCTATGGGTGTTCTCCCTCGATATCTTGGCAGGCCCCTCCGTATATTGAATGTTAGCGAGTTCTGACAGTGGAATCTGGTTGCCATTGGGAATAGGGACTCTCAACTGCCTGATATCTTCAATATCAGTACGATTTTGTTTATCGAACCGCACCACCAGATCAAAGCGTTTCTCACCTTCAAAGATCACCCCCGACACCTCGCCGCCAAATGCGGTGGCCAGATAGCTGTTGAGCATTTCAACATCCACACCATAGTAGGCTATCTTGGAACGTTGGTAGTCAATCTTTATTTGTGGCAATCCCGCGGTCTTTTCCAGGATAATATCACTTGCACCGGGAATATTTTCAATAATATCCTTTATTTCAATGGCTTTCTTGTTGATATATTCCAAATCGTCGCCAAATATCTTCACGGCAATGTCTGATCGCACACCGGTAATAAGCTCATTGAAGCGCATCTCAATGGGTTGGGTGAACTCGTAATCAATGCCCGGTATGGCAAGCAAGGCCTCCTTGAACCTATCAGCCAGTTCTTCTTTCGTTGCTGCACTGGTCCAGGTTTTTCGGGGCTTTAGCTTGATGATCATGTCAATTTCCTCCATCGACATAGGGTCGGTGGGAACCTCTGCAGCACCAATACGACTCACTATCTTATCTACCTCGGGGAACTTCTGCATCAGTATCTGCTCCATTCTGGTGGTATACTCTATTGTTTTCGATAGTGAAGTGCCTGTCTTCAGCACAGGCTGAATCACAAAGTCGCCCTCATCAAGCGTGGGGACAAACTCCCCGCCAATGCGGGTGAAAAGGAAACCTGTTATGACGAGTGATACCAATGCAGCTCCAAGCACAATGCGCTTATGTGCGTATGACCATTCTATTACAGGCGAGTATGATCTATAGGCCAATCCCATGATCCAGTCGGAAATGGTTTTCCTTTCTGATTTTGCAGGTTTCAAAAACAGTGATGATGCAACCGGCAACCATGTTAATCCCATGATCATGGCTCCAATGATGGCAAAACAGAATGAAAGGGCCATTGGCTTGAACATCTTCCCTTCAACACCCGTGAGCGAAAGTACCGGTATGAATACAATAAGAATGATCACTTGCCCGAATATGGCTGACTTCATCATCTTCGATGCCCCCTCAAAGGATATCCTATCCATCAGCGAAGTCCGTCTTTCACCCGTTGAATCAATGATTTCGCTCTTACCCGCTGTTATCTTCAGTGCAATGAACTCAACAATAATTACCGCACCATCAATGATGATTCCAAAGTCGAGTGCACCAAGGCTCATCAGGTTGGCATCAATGCCAAAGATGAACATCATTGAAATGGTGAACAGCAGGGCCAACGGAATCATGGATGTAATGACCAATGCCGAGCGTATATTGCCCAATATCAGCATTACTGTTATCATCACAATAATAGCGCCCAGTATCAGGTTTTCAACCACCGTGAAGGTTGTTTTGGCAACCAGCTCACTACGGTCAACAATAGGATTTATATAAACCCCTTCGGGCAGGTTCTTCTGTATTTCAGCCACCCTCTCCTTAACCTGTGATATAACCTCCTTTGAGTCGGCATTCTTAAGCATCATCACCTGCCCCAGTATGGTCTCGCCCTTACCATTGGCTGTAATGGCGCCATACCTGTTGGCATAGCCGAACTTTACCGATGCTATGTTCTTGATAAGAACAGGGATCCCATCAACATTCCTAACAACAATATTCTCAATGTCCTCCACTGATTTTACCTGTCCGTCACCCCTGATGAAATAGCTCTGGTTTGTTTTCTCAATATACGAACCACCCGATATGCTGTTGTTGGTCTCCAACGC
>JAEYXG010000366.1 GCA_023428585.1 Bacteroidota bacterium | reverse complement strand
CTCCAAAGTCAGGTGGCCCATATTCCGGGAAGAATAGAGCGACTGTTGGTAAACTTTACCGGCGAGCAGGTAAGAAAAGGACAGGCACTTGCCGAAATCTATTCGCCTGAATTGGTCACAGCCCAGCAGGAATTGCTGGAGGCAGCAGGTGTAAAGGAACAGCAGCCTGAAATCTATGAGGCTGCCCGTGAACGACTGCACCATTGGAAACTGTCGGCTCAGCAGATCAGTGATATTGAGCAATCGGGCAAAGTACAAACAAACTTCCCCATTAAATCAAACACCAACGGAATTGTTACCGCCCGACGCATCAACACAGGCGACCATGTAAGCGAAGGAACGGTGCTTTTTGACATAGCCGACCTCTCGTCAGTATGGATATTATTTGATGCGTACGAGAGCGATCTGCCGTTTCTTAATAAGGGCGACCTGATAAACTTCACTGCACAGGCCTTGCCGGGTGAATCGTTCAGCGGCCGAATCAGCTTTATAGACCCTGTAATTGATGCCGTTAACCGTGTTTCAAAGGCGAGGGTAGAGATCAACAACCATTCGCGCAAGCTGAAACCCGAAATGTTTGTAACAGGCGTGCTGAAGGCTAATATGGAACAGTTCGCCAACAATCTGGTCATTCCGCGCTCAGCAGTCTTGTGGACGGGCAAACGTTCCATTGTTTACGTTAAGCAAGCAGGGACGGATGAACCGGTCTTCAAAATGAGGGAAATAGGAACCGGACCAACACTCGGTAACAGCTTTATCGTGCTCGATGGACTGGAAGAAGGAGAAGAGATAGTAACACAGGGCACGTTTAATGTGGATGCAGCCGCCCAATTGGAAGGAAAACCCAGTATGATGAATCCTGCTGGAGGAGAGCAGGCCTCTTCTATGCCAGGAATGGAACATGGGAAACCCACGAGGAATGCACAAGCAGCATCCATGCCGGGAATGGAGCATGGAAGCCAAAATGGTGTGTCTGTTTCTGAAGCTTCAGGTAAAACAACATCTGCTAAGCCAGCAGACAGTAATAAATCTTCGGGAAATACCCAAAGCACAGATTTTATAACTCAGTTCGGCAAAGTAACTGACCAATACCTGGCACTCAAAAACGCCTTAGTGCAAAGTGATGCGGCAAAGGCGAAAGCAGCTGCCCAAAGCTTCAACCAGTCACTGGACAAGGTAGATATGAACCTCTTGACCGGCGACGATCACATGAAATGGATGGATTATCTGACAAAGTTTAGGCAACAAGCCAAAGCAATAAGCTCTACAGGTGACTTAAGCGCCCAGCGAACTGCATTCTCCTTCCTCAGCGACCAGTTCTATAAAGCTGTCAAAACATTCGGTCTTTCTGGTAAAACCGTCTATTACCAGTTCTGCCCCATGGCAAACAACAACAAGGGAGCCTACTGGATCAGTGAATCAAAAGACATCAGGAACCCATATTTCGGCGACCAGATGTTAACATGCGGGGAGACGAGGGAGACGATAAAATAAAATGTGTTTCGCAAGAAACTGTTAGTTATTTGCCGGGTTAAGACGATTGCGAAGTCTTAACCCCATATTGTAGTGCCGCTTCCAGTATATCAATATTTATGTCTTTTAGAGCTTTGAACTTGATGCAATACCCCGTTACTTTTGCCTTTCCTAGTTTCTCACCAAACGTTTGGTCCAAGTATGTCTTATCATTAATCCCAAGGATATAGACAGAGATTCCGGTTGTGTTTGCGCTCATGCCGATTTGAAAAAACTCTCTGGTTTTTCCATTTGCATATTTTATTGTATACAATCCATATCCAATAGTAGGATTGCTAATAGTTTTATTTTCGCTGTTTTTACCTTCGTCGAACCATAATTTACATTCTGGCATCACTTGAAGTGTGAGCCGGTGCAATTCCATCATGTCGCTACGTTTTGGCTCAGGCTGATTGGAAATAAAATTGTTGATTTGTTCTTGTACATTCATGTATGATACCCTTCTTTAACTGTTTCAATTGCAAATCGCATGTTACCGGTTATCTCGGCTTCAAAATCTCCCTTTTCAGTTTTTACAATATATCTCTCTTTGTGTTCAGAGATGACTCTCCCTATCTCGAAGTCCTTGAGGTTGTTTTCAATTCTGAATTTCTCAAGTTTATAAGTATAACCTAACTCTTCCAGTTTCATTTTAAAAACATTAAATGGCCTGTGCGATTGAACGCCAATAATAGTAACAATAGAATTTAAACTGAGTTTTCGCGAATTTATAATGCAATAGAATTCGCCTTCTCCAACAATTGAATGAAGTCGGGCATGTGTTTCTGTAAGTGATTTTGAATTATGGCAATCACCGGAACAAATAGCAGTACTCCAATGAGTAACCCCTTACCTAAGGCTTTAAACCCCGATTCCTTCAATAGCACGTACAATATCCAGGAACAACTTCGAGCCCCACCTGCCTCGCAGCTATAATCCTACCACCAACTACACAAGTCTTTTATGTTAATTATCAGTACATTACAATAAATTGCCAAATCGGTGATTTATTTCAGAACAGGAACTTTTGCATTTTTTCGTTTTACTTAGATAATGCGCTGTTATTCAATATTATACAACTAATTTATCTGAGCAGGAAAACTGCGTATTCAATTTCACCGATAACTTTTTGATTACAATATATTTATAGAGGTTTTTGCCAATTTTAACCCTCTGAGAATTGAATAAAAAACTTTCATCTGTACATTTCCCCTGACAAGGTGAAAATAAACCATTTTCAGATACTACTATCTCGGTGGCCAAAATACAGACCTTTCCTTCGTGGGTGAAAATAAACCATTTTCAGACACTACCCCTATAGTTCAGGATTGGCTCCTATTTATCGGGAGAGGAAGCTCCAAATGTTATATGACAATCACCCGTAACGGGTATAGGGGCGGAAAATTCTTCTCCCTTTTTCGACAATCAACCGTGGGCATAGGTATAGACTCCATGCATGGCGGCTATACATTGTTGGATTCTCATTGCAGGCTCGCCGTATCCACATTAGGCGGGATTCCCTGGGGAAAACGGGCAAACATGCGCAATTTGTCGTAGGTCATATTATCGTGGTTATATTCAAATGCATGGTGTCCTGATGAGGTGACCGCTATAGTTACTATCAGGTTCAGAGGCAGGGTTATCAGAGCATAGACACCATGGGCCGCTGTAATTAGTGGAAAGAGCGCTATGGCAGCTTCATAATGTTTGGGTTGGGCATACTGTACTGTAAATTTCTTTATTTCACTCAAGGGGAATACCGTATATTGCTTGGTGATATCGGTCAAAAGGCTTATGCTGTTGGTATCAATGGCAATTAATTCACCCTTGATGATATTGGTGGTGATCTTACTCTTTTTATCACCCTTTTTATCTCCTTTTTTATCGCTCTCCTTTTTTTGAGTGGTGACCTTTATGTATGATCCGTGTGCATTTACACCAATCATGTTGTCGGCAGGCAGATACGTTGGTGAGACAATCTTGCAGCTCCCTGCCAATATCACCAGCAGTGCTATGATGAACAGTTTAGTTTTCATGATATACAAATGTTTTGGTGTCAACCTTTGAATTCCAGAACTGCTGCTCCATATCGGTTTCATAGAGCTTATAATCCCGAGCTTCCAACCGCAGGTATTTCTTTGGATTGTATACCATCTGCCTGAGTTTCAGCAGATCCTTGTCCTTAATCCAGTGTTCGCGCATCCACTCGAGATAATATCCTTTGGAATAGAGGAATAGCTCGTAATCGGCATCCTCATCGGGGAGGGTGAAGTAAAACCGGTATTCATCGCCGGGCATGGATATCAGCAGCTTTTCAGGATCCCTTATTTCATTCAGGGCTATGTGGTCGGGCTTGCCTTTATTGATGATGCTCTCCGGCGATATCTCAATGGGGGTGACCTTCTCCTTTATGTTTGTCAGTGCGGCGTAGTCAATGCGCCACAGTCCCTTGTTTAGCACAACTTTCAATTTGACCTGCCTGTCCGGTAACGGGCCTTTGATGGGAGGCTGTTTAAAAGTGGCATGAGTTGTTTGTGAACTCTGATTTTCAGAAGTGCCGGTGTGCAGGGGAATAAGCTGGCGATTCAAGGCAATGGGACCGGTTTCATAAAAACCATTGACGAATTCCCAGGTGTTGGTTCCTTCATTCCACCTATAGATGTCAATATTGCCCAACTCCCTTTTAATCCCACCCTTTAGCTTCTCATTGGTTTCTGAACTGCGTTCAAGCTGTGCAAATACATCGCCCACCTCATTGCCCATATAGCCCATGGCACTGTATATGAAATAGGTGGTCATAAGCGTTTGGCGGAAGTTCAGTGTCAGGCCCAACTGATCGCTGTCGGCAACATCATCAAACGTGAGGATTATTTCCTCCTTGCTGCTCAGGTTATCCGCGTCAGCGTATGAAAACCACTCCTGCTTGTCGTCAGTCTGGATGAGCATTGATACATCCCCCTCACTGTCAAAGGCCTGCTTAAGCGGATAGTTGTTCTCACACAGAAAGAACTCATTGGCAGGCGACTGATAGATGCGTTGGCCGGGAAGGCGGGGGTAGGCCAGGAGCTTGACTTCTCGCACGCAGTGCGTTTCAAGGGCCTCATTCTTCATGGTCAGTGAAAACGAATGTTGGCTGAGCGTTGAATTATTCAGCGCATCAATAT
>JAEYXG010000359.1 GCA_023428585.1 Bacteroidota bacterium | reverse complement strand
GTATTGATTGCCGACGGTTTCAATGATCTGGAAGAGGTAAACGAAGATAACAACTACTTCTTTTACAGTGACCCTGAAGGCATGCCCTTCACTTTTGTAAATGGCGTTATTCAAAACCAGCCTGTTACAAAATCGGCATCAGTCAAAACAATACCGGCACGTTTTGAAAATACAGCCAACCAGTCACTGGTAAAAGGCAAGAACATAAACACATACTCTCCACAGGAAATCATGAACCTCGTCAACCATAGAAAAGCCTCCGGTGATTTGCAGAAGAAAGTACTTCAATACAAATTCAAGAACAGTGTAATTAAATCGGTTAAATCAAAAGGTTGATTCAGCAAATTCAGAAGAGGAATTCAACAAAATAGGAAGTACAATTCAACAAAACCAGTTGGGTATTACTCAAATTTTCAATTGATTAAAAAGTAAAGGGAAGCTTTTGAGGCTTCCCTTACTCTTTAATGATATATTGCTCAGCGGTTTATTTGTAGTAGTTGCAAGTAATTTAGTAAAACGAGATTACTGAGCTAAATCACTATTATTTTAAAACACCAACTTTCTTAAGGCTCAATTGAATGCGCTCCCAGGTACGTTCTATATCATTGTCCAGTCCAACACTATATCTAACTAATCCTTCGCTCATACCCATATCATGCTGGATATCTTCGGGAACTTCACTGGAAGTGCTTTTTCCTGAATTGCTAAACAGGGTTTTGAAATAGCCTAAGCTTACAGCTAGATAACCAACATCGTTCTTTTCCATATCTTCCATGAAAACTGCAGCTTTTTCGGCGGTACCGAGATCTATATTCAGCATTCCGCCATAACCGAACTCTTTATTCATCATTCCAGTCATTACTGCATGCCCGGGATGATCTTCCAAACCGGCATAGGCGGTTGGCAAACCGACTTCCCTGAACTTTCTTGCCAGGAACATTGCATTATGGCTATGCTGTTTCATTCGAATATGCAAAGTGTGCAGATTCTTCAGGATAGACGATGAACGCAAAGGATCAAGAACCGGTCCCAAAAGCATGGAAGTACCTCCATTCAGGTCAATCAGTGAATTAATATACTCCTGTGTACCGCAGATGGCACCGGCAACACAATCATTCTTTCCATTCACAAACTTTGTAAGGCTATAAACCACAACATGAGCTCCCAACCTTGCAGGATTAATGATCATTGGAGTAAAGGTATTATCAACTACCAATGGAATTTTATTATCGTTGGCAACAGCAGCAAGTGCCGGGATATCAGATACCTGTAGCAATGGATTGGTCATTGACTCGGTATAGATAAGACGGGTATTGGGGCGAATTGCAGCCTTTACTGAATCAATGTTGGTAATGTCAACAAAGGAGACTTCCACATTAAACCTCTTGATATAATTGGAAAGAAAAGCAAAAGTACCGCCATAAACAGTGCGACTGCTTACTATATGATCTCCACATTTCACCAGTTGCATAATGGCATTGGTAATGGCGGCCATTCCACTGGCTGTTACCCATGCTGCTTCCGTACCTTCCATGGCTGCCATGGCATCGGCAAGATACTTGTTGCTTGGATTCCAGTGCCTGGAGTAAAGAAAATAACCCTCTGTCTCACCTTTGAATGTATCAGTCATTTGCTTGGCCTGCATGAAGGTATAGGTAGCTGAATCGGTAATTGAAGGATTTACATCACCAAATTCGCCAAATTGGTGAAGATCCTGAATCTGACTTGCTGGATCGAATTTCATTTTCCTTATTTTTTAATTAATGGTTTGTTTCCTGAAAGTTTACCATACAAAAATACGAATAGTGAACTTCATCTAGCATATTACTCATATATTTGCAGAAATATGCCCAATATTTTTAAATTATGTAAGCATTTCAGGGCTTTCTACTATAAATATTAACATTTTTATCCTAAAGATGGAGAAACACTTTCATATTGACAGTTTAGACAAGAAGATACTGAGGTTACTGAACACCGATGCCCGTACGGCTTTTGTTGAAGTTGCCCGTCAATGCAAGGTATCAGGCGCTGCTATACACCAAAGGGTGCAAAAGATGGAAGAAGCCGGCTTGATCAAAGGCTCCTCTTTGGTTTTGAATCCCGGTGGCATGGGTTATCATACCTGCGCCTTTATTGGCATTCAGGTAAATTTGACAGCCACCTCTACTCATGATGAAGTGTTCCAAAAGATCAAGAAAATACCTGAGATAGTTGAATGTCACCATATATCAGGGAAATACTCCCTCCTGCTGAAAATTTACACCCACAATAACGAGCATCTGAAAAAGATAATTGTCGAACAGATTCAATCTATTCCAGAAATAACATTCACAGAAACCTTCATCTCACTACAAACAGGGTTTGAACGCCAATTAGAACCATAGACCTTCAAGCGTGTTCAATTATTATCATGTGGGTGGTTCAGAACGATTAATGCATTTATCCTTACTGTTGGTCGATTATTGTGGTCCATTACTATAAAAACGAACTTCCATATTATTCGTTTCATTGTTATAATGCTATTTATTTCAAAACTTCAAATCATTGTGTAAAATGAGTGGCAAGGCAATTCTCTACATAGCATGCAGTTTGGATGGATACATAGCCGGTGAAAACGAGGACCTCTCCTTTCTTGACTCTGTCAGCAAGGATGGGGAGGATTATGGTTATGCCTCATTCCTGGGTACTATTGACACTATCATCATGGGGAAAACCACCTATGATTGGATTAAACTAAACGCGCCTGATTATCAGCATGAAGATAAGGAAACCTATATAGTAACCCATCATAAACAGCCCGAGAGTAATCAACCTCACAAATCACGGTTAAAATACTTTTCAGGAGATCTGGCGGCCTTTGTGGAGAACCTAAAAAACGAAGGGAAACGGCTGTTCATTGAAGGAGGCTCCCAAATCATACTGCAACTCATGGAAAGGAAGTTGATTGATGAGTATTATATAGCATTTATACCAGTTTTATTAGGCAAGGGGACACCTCTCTTGATACCCGGGTTCCCGGTGCAAAGGCTTAAGCTTATGGATGTGAGGGAGTATGATACCGGACTAGTACATCTCCATTATCAACATAAAATGGAATAGAATACGGAAACCAAAATTTGCCTGAAACCCTTCAAAAAAATGCTTGACTTTTTATAGTAGAACCATATAAGCATAGTATCTTGAATTACAGACCACTATGATGAATGTCAATTTTTTTGAATTGTATAGGGATGGGAATTTTGCAAAAGTTCCATAATTTACATATACCCCTGTAT
>JAEYXG010000343.1 GCA_023428585.1 Bacteroidota bacterium | reverse complement strand
TTATTGCACCATTCAAGATTTTCATTAAACCGGTTTTTTCATTGCGTTTCACTAAAAGACAAGAAGATATGGCTGGAAATACCATTTTGATCAATTCAAATGTTAACTTCAGATTCCTTGGAAATACATTTATGAATATAGAGGCTCAAATAATCTTGAATGATTCAGGCCTTTATCAAATAACTATCAGTAAACAAGGCAGAAAAGATATATATAACTTTACTAAACAAGATTAATTATGAAATCAATAACGGCATTTATATTGCTATTCACAACATTTATCTGCTCTGCCCAGACAAATGTTGATTCCATAAGTAACCACTTGTCGGATTATGATGCAATTACTCTTCAACTATACAACCAAAAGAAATGGGATAGTTTGCTGATAATAGGCAAAGAAGCCATTGAAAGTGGATATGACTACTTCAACATTCAGGTTAGGACAGGCGCTGCAGCATTTTATTTACAGAAATATGCCAAATCAGCTAGTTATCTGGAAAAAGCAATCAAGCTAAATTACAAGAACGACTATGCAAATGAACTGCTATACTATTCATATACTTTTACCGGTAGGAAAGCGCAAGCCGGCTATCTACTAAAAAAATTCTCAACTGACCTGAACGATGAACTCAGAAATAGGCATTTGAATCCAACAATATACCTTGAGGCAGGTCCTGTAATCAGTAACGACACAAAAAAAACAGGCAAAATAAGGGGGGGATCTACCACTTCATTTACTGAGAAGTACACTGAGCAGAATGCATTCTACTTGCTGGCCGGATTTAAAAAGCCATTTGGTGAAAATTTAATTATAGATGCGTCAGTAAGTCAAATCAATCTAAGCAAACACAGAAGCATATACATCAGGGATGTTGATTCACTTAATGGGGATTTCACCATAAAACAAACTGAATTCTACATCTCAACAGGAGTGTGCATAAGCAGGAGAATCCAGATCATTCCCGCAATCAGATTTGCAAGAACAGATATAAATGAACCATTCCTTTCAGATGATTCAATTACAAACCTCTATCTGGGAAGTCCTATTGGAATAAAATATAATAATTTCATAGCCGGGGGGAAGATTTCTTATTCACATAATTATTGGCAAGCCGATGTTGGTGCGTGGCATCTTACAATAAATGACAATAGAAGCATGCAATACTCTGCATCATTAATGATACTTCCGCTTGGCAATCTCAATCTCTATTCAATTAGTGGTATATCTTACAAAACCGACCGTAATCAACAACCCATTTTTGCCTCCCAGACTTTTGGCTTCAAGACCTTCAGTAAAACCTGGCTTGAATTATCAGCTACCAAAGGCAACCTAGTAAATACGGTTGAACAAAATGCTCAACTTCTTAACAACCAAGTTGTCAAATCAAATTACCGTATTACATCACTACTCATATTCGACCTAAACAAACAGATTCGCTTAACCCTGAGATACCAATTTATGGAAAACGAAGCGACAACTTATTATTCGACAAGCAATTATGAAGTCCAAAACACTTATTCTGCCTACTTCAAACACATTATAACCGGAGGCATAGCATGGAACATCAAATAAAGACAACTATAACAACCATCCTTTTTCTGATAATAACGGCATTTAATGTCCATTCACAAAGCAATGCCGACATAGCCAAAGCATATGCCGAAAGCTATACTTATGAAAACAAACACGAGTATATAAAGGCTATTGCCTCACTAAAAAAGGTCTACAAAGAGGATTCGTATGAAATTAACCTCCGCCTAGGATGGCTTTATTATCAAGCTAAGAGCTATAAGGAATCAATTGGGCATTACAATAAAGCGATAGCAATATTTCCACTTTCAATTGAAGCCAAACTGGGATATGCATTTCCTGCATATGCTATGGGAAATCAGGAGATGGTAATAAAGAAATACAAAGAGATTTTAGCTATTGATCCCTATAATTACTATGGAAATTATAGATTAGGGTTGCTCTACTATGAACGAAAAGAATACCTGGCAGCAAACAAACACTTTGACAAGCTGATTAACTTCTACCCATTTGATTATGATGTTATGATAATGTCGGCCTGGACATATTTACGGCTCAACAAACTTAGGGAAGCAAAAGTTCTTTTCAACAAGGCCCTGCTTAACAGGCCAAATGATGCATCAGCTTTAGAAGGATTGGGCCTGATTAAATAGAATGGCTCATCATGCTTAAATACAAAAGAGATGCGTAATTACGCATCTCTTTTGTATTAAGAATAACATTCAAAATTACAAATTGAGGTGTTTGAAACCAACAACACTAGTATTAAGCACAGGAATCAATAAAGCCACCACTTGATATTCTTATTTTAGAGCCTTCAATGCTGCGCTGGCAGCATTTAGAGTCGGTTCAATAGCTATTTGGTTACCTACGGCACCTTTCATCCATACCTGAGGTACTAAACGCCCTTGGGTATACATACGCTGAAACTCTGAAGCCAGAGGTTTTCCTTTAACTTGCTGTTCAATTTGAAAATCAATGAGGTGTCCCATCGGATAATTGGACAGATAAAGTGGATTATCAATCATGTGTGAATAAATTGCAAGAATAGGTTCATCATGACCACCAAGAATACCGGCATAATATTTATTCCAAACCTCTCTAGCAGCAGAAATAACAGCCTCTTTCAGCTGGGCCGGAGTTGCATCCGGATTGGCATACATCCACTTCCAAACCTTCATATCAACCAGGGAAACCCCCATTATTTCATAACTTCCCCAGAAATTATCAAGAGCCATCATATGCTCCTTATTAGGGTCAGCATTGGGCAATCCAAGAAGCTCCAGGTCACGCTTCTGAAATAGAAAAGCAACAGCCTCAGTAAAGGCAGTATTCGGAACGCCCTGAAGCATGAAATAATCCACATCATTCATTGTAACTGTTTGCTCAACATTATGTCCAAATTCATGAACTGCAATATTGTAGCCTTTGTAATCCATACCTTTTTCACTGATACGCGTGCGTAAGTGGGCATAATCGTTACGCATGGCAGAACCCCAGGCATGACCTGATCCCCTGGCAGCATCAACAAGAATAAGTGAACAAATTTCCTCAGCCTTTTGCTTTTCCCAACCAAGTTTCACAAGAATATTGGGCATATCGGCTTTAAAAGCTGCCGGATTTGGATACCGGGCTGAAGTCATTGCTGTCAACTGATCTTCAGGAAGCCCACCTCTTGACTTAAAACCGTTATACCAGATATCAAAGGGTTCCAACTTTCTGCCAAGTTGTTTGCTGATATATGCAGCCACTTCTTTAACCTGTGGTGATGAAACGAATTGTGTAAACAACTTCTCGACATCTTCTTGAGGAATTTCCATTCCTTCCTCAAATGCACGGTCAATATAGGTTGGGAGATTGGGAGTATAGACATCCATGGCATTAAGAGCCTTGAAGTTGTCGAGCAATACGGCATATCTCTTGTCGGGTTCACGTGTAAAAGAGCCTTCCTTGCCATCCTTGAAAATCTTGTTTACAGCCGGGTCCCAGGTATAATCACCATTATTGATAACCTGCTGAGGAATACTCTGATCAATGATTCTCTTCATGACATTATATATAATGCGCTGCTTTTCCAGGCCATTTGCACCAACATAATTTGATTTCAACTCGTCACGAAGGCCCCAGTGAGTAATAAGCTTCATATCAGCAGGGAACAATTGCTTACCCTTTGCATTCAGCAAATTACCCATAAAGATGTTATATTCAGAAATATATGTATCAGCCTCCGTAAGGGTTCTGGAAGCATTCATAACAATATCGGCAGGTACTCTTGATGTAAAACGGTCACCCATTCTAGCATAGGCCCACTCTTCTCTCGACCAGTCAGCGCCCTTAGCAGTCTTTTCCTCCAGAGTGTAATATGGGAAGTTAAGGGCTGTAATAAAAGCTATCTTGTTGTTGAAGAAATCATCAGTAAGATGCGCACCGACATTGTAACCGCCGAACATCATATCAATAGGCTCAATTTCGCCTCCGGTAAGATGAATAGGTTCTTTTAGCTTAAGATCTATAATATTGAAATAGCCGGAGAATATTTCAAAATTACGTTCCAGTTTGGAATACAATCGCTGAAGAGCTTCTGCATCATTAACAAAATTTTCCAAACAAAACTGCTCGAATGCCTGAGCATTACCATCTGACTCGCGCCAGAGTGAGGCGACTTGCTGAACTCCCCTATCAATACGGAATTCTGCCGATTTGCCATATTTATTAATCAATGATGTTTTGACTTTTTCCATAGTTACTTTGTCAATATTCGCTTTATCAGCGATTGGGTTAGCTTTCAAGGAAAATATACTGCCAACGACCATGGCCAGTATAATAACTGACAACAATACTTTACTCTTCATAATATTTGAATTTTTGGGAGAATGCAAAGTTAGGTAAAAAGTCTACAATACAACTAAATACAAATAAAATGAAGCAGATCAGATGTTTGACGAAGTAGGGCCATTAGAACAAATTGAGTATCTTTGCATTCAAATTTCCGGAAGCATGTTTAGAGATGAAAGTGGGCACAGGCCAACCCAGAAGATTTTTACAGAAGTACCACCAAAATACGATCTCCTCAACAGGATACTGACGCTCAATATGGATGAAGGTTGGCGAAAGAGAACAGCCAAAACAGTTCTGGAAAATAATCCTTCAAGAGTATTGGATTTATGCTGTGGAACCGCTGATCTAACTATGCATATTGCAGGAAATGCAAGGAAGGAAACAGAACTTTTTGGGCTTGATTTCAGCCATACCATGCTGTCACGCGCCAAAGAGAAAGTAGCTGTTTTTGGAGAAGATAGGGTAAATCTGATTCAAGGCGATGCAGGTAATATGCCTTTTGAAAGCAATTACTTTGATGCTGTGGGTATCTCTTTTGGTTTTAGGAATCTCACTTTTGAAAATCCTGATGCACAGTTACATATGAGGGAAATCCTTAGGGTTCTTAAACCGGGAGGGCGTTTTGTAATTGTTGAAACCAGTCAACCAAAAAACAAGATTATCAGGTTCTTCTACCATATATATCACAACCTTATTACTGGTCCAATAGGGGGAATGATTTCAGGTAATCATCAAGCTTATAATTACCTGGCATATTCAGCAAATCATTACTATACATTAGATGAATTGTCAATTCTCTTGAAGAATGCAGGTTTCAGCAAAACTAACGGCACTCCCTTGATGTTGGGAGCAGCAGCAATAATGGTAGCCGAAAAATAAGTTACTATTTCTTCATTCTTTCATCCAATAAGCTAAGCACCATAGCAATAATTTCACTATGGGAAAGGGTGCTGGTATTGAATTGAACATCATAAAGCATATTATGATCATTAACCCCTTTGATAGCAGAAGAAACCAGCTTATGACGCTTTAGGTCAATGCTGTTGATATCCTTAACAAGCTGTTCACGAGTTGCATGATAGCGTGACATTAAAGACTGGATGCGCCATTCCAATGGTGCATATAATTTGATATGCAAGGCATTTCCCAATCCAAAGGTATGAGCCGCACCAGCCCTACCTACGATGATGGTATTACCCTCATTAGCGGCAGCAGTTACAACAG
>JAEYXG010000262.1 GCA_023428585.1 Bacteroidota bacterium | reverse complement strand
ATGTGGGGTTAAGTCACCGAAGTTCCAGTCCCACGAGCTTATACTTCCCCCTGTTACCGTACTTTGATCCGTAAACTGTGTAATAAGATTAGTACAGGGATTTGTGGCTGTAAACAGAGGTACAGGCTTGGGTTTAACATTTACCGTCACTTCCCCTGATACGGTTCCGCTGCAGGCATTATTGCTGATGCCGGTGAGGGTGAGGGTTGCCGTATCATTGGGTTTTACCCAAAACGTATGTGGTGTCTGCCAGAAATTGATGATGGTAGGAATGCCATTGCCACTGCTCAAAACCGCTCTGAAGGGGCCGACGCTGGTTGTGGCAATCTGCATTTGAACCGAGTCGCCATGACATATAGTTGTGTTTCCGTTAGCCGTTAGAGTACCAGTAGGCGGATCATATACAAAGATCTCCGTGTTGGTTGGATCACTGGTGATACCCTGAACGGTGATAGTCAATGAATAAATGCCGGCATTGCCGTATTGGGCATTCGGGATAACCGGATTTTGCTGATTACTTACAAAATTATTCGGCCCGCTCCAGCTATAGGAAGCGCCCGGTGCATTGGCAGCCTGTAGTTCAATAGTTTCACCTACACAAACGGGTGAATTGCTTGATGCGGCAGGGGGCAGAATGGTGCAGTCAGTAGTACCGGTACCACTATTCTGCTGAAAAGTAATATTACAGGGCTGATTGGAATAATTAGTTATGATCAAAATATAATATTGCCCTGTTTGACCGTCAGGAATATTGGCTGTCTCAGTTACATCCGGTGAGTAGCTGCAATCAACCACCTTGCTACCAGTAAGTCCACCATTGGTATTAGTCATCGGACATGGAGTGATTGGGTCAGTAAACGGCCCCCATAAACAAAAGTCAATGTCACGGGAGGGTGTACTATACATAAAAATAGCAATAGGCCCCTCATTCTCTATTTTTAAATGGTACCATGCAGGGTTAGGTTTAGTACTCAAACAACTATAATTAGGGCCGTTTTGTGATTGCGTATTGGTACCTGCAGGAAATGAGTATATGGTACCTGTGCAGAAAGGCATGGATAAATGGCAGGAATCATTTACGGTTTCGAGAATTCCTGATTTGGAGTAATCGATCAGCCTATCACCGTACATATCCTTTAACTCCTTTTCTACCAATTCTTTTTGGGCGGGACTGTATGAGATATCCTTAGCAACGGAATTACTTAGAATGGCTGAGACCTGAGCTTGAAGCTCAGTCAACTCAATATCATAGGGATACACATAAATGGTATTTGCCTCAGGTGAAATAATAACCTTGGCATTCTTCAACTGATCTAATTCACTTACAATAAGGGCATTGCTAAAAGAACTATATTTTGTTAAATCCACTTTGAGAAACGAAGAACCGTCTCTTGTTATTACTTCCTGCGAATAAGAAAACAGTGAAAATAGACTCAGCAATATTGGCAATAAACCTCTTGTTGCGAATGCTACTATTCTAGCGTTTTTTTTCATTGTACCGTTATATTATTATTTCAATCATTTCAATTTTTCCCTTCAGAGTTCCCGGGTGAAGGAAAAAATAATGTTTAAATCTATTCTATTGTAAAATTCTCATTTTAAGCGACCCAAAATTAAAAATTAATTGACAGCTAAAACTTAATCCTGAGAAAATGCGCTTAAAAAGTTTGAACAAGTCAACATTGGGATGCCGATTAATGAGCAATAACAAGCTTTCTGACAACACTACCCTTAGATGAAGATATTCTGATAAAGCAGATTTCATTGGCTAATTCCGACAAATCAATCGATTGGTTGTGAATGCCAGAAATAGTTTTTTGTATTTCTCTTTTCAGCAATATCCTTCCGTAAAGGTCAGAAAGTTCGATTATATAGTTATCCCTGTCACCATCAATTGAGACCGTTACAGTATTTCGGGCAGGATTGGGGAATATCTTCACCAGATCGTTCAAGGATATTTCGTCAATTCCATAAGAGCATTCGGTAAAGGTAAATGCCACTGCAACCGAATCATAATTCACACACCCCGTAAGTGGGTCAGTAACCGTTATAAAGTGTTCCTGGTAATCAAAGCTGATACCCGAAGTAGCAACCGTATTGGTGAAAGTAGTAGCTCCGTTACTCCACAGATAGCTACCATTCTGATAGGCAGGATCCAACACAATAGAATCAAAGACACATGACTGAACCACGTTTTCAACCAGATGATACTCAGGTTTCAGCAGGTTGATTACCGGTAGTGGGTTTACTGTAACAGTTACATTACGGGTTATCTGGCTTGCTCCATCGTCAACCAGGAGTGAATAGGTTGTATTCTGTGAAGGCACTACCGTTGGGGAAGCCAAAGTAGAAAACTCCTCCCCATTGAGTTGACATGAGTAGTTGTAGTTGGTAGTGTCGCCACCACTGGGTAAAGCAAAGAGGCGGGCGGTTTCGCCAAGGCAAATAACAGAAGGTTGGGCAGAAGGAGAAGCCGAAAGTGGGCCACCAATGATATTGATAGTTACCAGGTCAGGCTCGCTCACACAACCTTTTACATCAGTCACCACAAGGCTAAAGATGGTACTACCGCGCAATTTCCTGGTAACAGGATTTTGCACATCATTACTCCACAACGAGTCAGCAGGTTGCCAGATCCAACCGGCAACAGGAGTGCTTCCTGCGACATTGCCGTGCAGTGTAGTAAATGTACCGTGGAATATGTCTTCATTGACTCCTGCATCGGCCATAGGCAATGGATTGACAACCACAGTTACCTGCACTGTAACGGGATCATATCCATCATCTACAACAACCGTATAAACGGTGGTCTCTGTTGGATTGACTGTTGGATTTTCCATGGTGGAAGTCCATCCGTTTGGGGCACTCCATGCGTACGTGTAAGGTTGAAGTATATTGCCACCCATGGCATTGACATCAAGCAATGATGTTCCTCCAATGCAAATCTCATCAGGTGATGCGGTAGCTGAAGCAGCAAGCTGATCACCAACGAATAAAGTGGCTCCAGGTGATTGCTGCGGTGGTGTACAGTCGCCACTGACAATGCATCTGTATTGATTTTCACCCAGTTCAATAGTACAAGGATCAATGGTAAGCGTATTGGTGGTTGTACCCGAGTATGGTGATGTTTCAGTCAGGTCTGACCAAAAGCCACCCTCTTGTCGTACCTGCCAACGGAAGGTATGGGCACCAACGGTTTCAACCTGAAAGGTTGCAGGACTGCCAATAGGCACCAATGCATCATAAGGGCCATCAGTTACCTGGGGCAATGGCTCCATTTCGGCATAAAACTCCACCGGAGGGGCTATAGAGGCATTAAAGCATAGATCTTCCACTTCCCCAACCATATTCAGCGTATAAGTACCTGAAATGGTAATGGGAGGTGTGAAATTGCTCAGGGTAAAGAATTTTTCCTGGGTACCTCCGGCAATGCAACCGGCACCAACAACATTATCCACATAATGATCACCATCAGGACCGGTTACAATAAAATCGGCACCCTGTACCGATGCACACAATACATTCTCACTGAAATCAAAGTTGATACTTGCAGAGCCCGAACAACCTCTTACAGTGTCAATGGCTGTAATGGTAGCCGGCACATCATCATAAATACTTGCTGTAGATGAACTGAAATCAAGAAGATAACCGCTTTGTGTTGATGTCCAGTTGCTGACACAAAGCACATATGTATCACCTGCTTCTACGGGCAAATCAGCATTCCACTTGTTTGTATTACCGCCATTCCTGCAATTGTTGGTACCTCCACTGGCTGAGCTGATACCTGTAGCACCCTGATAACCAGGACCTCCGGCAGCATTGCAGCTTGACATCATGAATAATGCCCCGTTGCGTATCTGGCTGCATTCATGATCGTTCAAACAGTATACGGCCCAATCATAATCATCAGCAGAACTAACCGGCGTGATAACAAAACTAAGCATTCCTGATGACTGAACTGAGATAACATACCACACCGAGTTGAGCTCATGATCCATGCAATTATCAGGACATCCTTTCTGTGGGCCAATCTCATCATCATAATTACCATCACCAACATACGAAAGTGGCTGATTATATATATCAGTACAAACCGGGATAGCACCCAGACAATCCTGATTGGTTGGAATTTGTGAATTAACTGAACCAGGCAAAAATATGGCAGCCAGAGAGAAAAAAATGACAATTAGTGATGGGCAGAGTTTGAACGATTTCATTTTTTATTAATTTAAAAAAAAGATGAAAGCCTATAAATTAGCGAGTTAACCTATAAAGATACAAAAAAACCAACAGTAGTTCAGGACAAATGTAAAAAAAACTTCAGACCTTTGAAGGATAATTAAAATAAGTTTCAAAAATAAGCCGGGTGTATTTTCGTTTTATTACTTTTACGGCAACTTATAGAACTCCAAGATTCTAAAGTATGAATAAAATCACATTAATTATAGCAGCGGTCATCATTTTCTCAGGATGTGGGAAAGATAACGACAACACGGAAAACCACATACCCAGGGCAACAATCTCCATTTCACCACAGCGTGCAGAAGCCAATGATCCCATACAATTTGACGCAACAGCAGTAAGCGACAGGGAGGATCCAACAGAAGAACTGGAAGTAAAATGGTCATTTAAGGGAGATGATGTATTTACAGATTATTCTAAAGAGAAAACAGAAGAATACAACTATATGGAAGAGGGTGTTTATTTCCCAAAATTAGTTGTTAGAGATACGAAAGACATGACAGACACCACCCATGGAATGGTGGTGATAGTATACGATATTGAGAACCTGCCACCATCAATTCCCTTATTGGTTTCACCTCCTGAATGGCAGACATGGATGGAGCCTACAATCATATTTAAATGGCTATCAGGTATCGATCCGGAGGGTGATTCTCTCTCCTTTGATTTATGGATTGGCCAGAGTAAAGCCACAATGAAACTGCACCGGCCTGATGTTGATTATTATACAATGGTGGATGGTGAGAGGCAGTATGAAACCACGGAAACCGGATTCCAACTTAATCAGGACTATTACTGGCAGGTTGCGGCAAAGGATCAGAATGGGAATTACACCTTTGGACATACCTGGAAATTTACCACGCGTCCTTAATAACCTGAAGCAAGTACATCAACCAGATGAATGGTCTTTATGGGTAGCTTATGCTGATCAATATAGCCTTGTAAAAACATCAAACAGGAAGCATCAGTAGAGACTATATACTCTGCTTTTGTTTCCAATGCATAGTTGATCTTGTCGGCAGCCATAGAATTGGCTATTGCTTCATTTCGAACAGCGAAAAAGCCTCCGAATCCACAACAAATATCGGTTCTTTCCATTTCGGTCAACTCGAGTCCCCTGACGTTCTTCAATAATAGTCGTGGTTCATCCTTTAAGCCATATTCCCTCAATGCCGTACAGCTGTCGTGAAACGTCACCTTGTGATTGAATGTTGCTCCTAAGTCTTTAATATTCAAGTTATTTACAAGAAAGTCGGAAATTTCAAAGATGTTTTTTTTAAGTAAGCGATACTCATTATGCAAAGCCGAATTATAGAACAATTCATCATAATACTTTCTCACCATTGACACACAAGAAACGGAAGGTGCCACCACATACTGACTTCCATTAAAGTCACGAATGAACTTTTCACCGATAGATTTGGCATGATCCCAATAACCTTCTTTAAAAGAAATCTGTCCACAACATGTTTGGTTCTTGTTGTAGTAAACCTCAACGCCCACCT
>JAEYXG010000132.1 GCA_023428585.1 Bacteroidota bacterium | reverse complement strand
ATTAAGCCCACACCATGAAAAATTATTGCCCCAACCCCAATTCATATGAAAGTATAAATAGTCATAAGCTCCAATAACATTACCATAATCATCAAAAATACATTCATGACAAGCTCTGTATCCATCACACACCCATGCATGCCCTTTATAAAGAGGAATTCCAAGAAAATATCCTGAAATTCTATCACCACTCATGTATACCGGCCTATTTTGTTGTAAATTAGATTTAACGGTATTGTGATTGAAGTCACCATAACTAGCATTGGAATAGCTAAAATCATTCAGTAAAGCATCATCAACATCAGAAGAACTAGCGCCTGAAGCTTCACAACCATAATCCATATCTACAGAAGTGCCTGCATCTCTCATTAATGCTTGTATTTCAGAAGTCCCAGCGTTATTGGACATAGTTGACCAATTGTAATTTGAAGGATATTCATAATACCTCATAATTTGAGCCATTGCTGTAGCTACGCAACCAGTAAGTGCATGTCCATTGGCCGGAACTGAACAACCTTGAAATGGACATAAATCATTATAACCCATACCTTGTTCCCATGCAGTTGTTAATAATGGAGCTTTTTCATAATAATATGCATTGGGACATTCCCATGGTGTTTCACCTGGTTCAATATTCCGCGTTTGCATTGCATTCCATTCGTCAATGATTTCTTTAGTTTGCTCAAGATTGTTTTTTCGAGAAAATTCAATGGCTTTCACCTCCCCATATAACCAATAAAGGAAGCTTTTAGGAATAGAATCAAGGTTTATACCGTTTTTAAAGTCAGAATAACTCAATATAGGATGTGATCTATTGTCAGCAGCAAAAGTTAACACTATGTCGTTTGACAATTTGGTTAAATAAAATACAGTAATGTCATCAGAATCTTTGATTTCAGTATACTCCAAAATATTAATACTGTCTATGCTGTTTCTTGCAGCTACATTACTAAATAACTCAAGTTGTCCTTTTAATTTTTGATTATTTTGAACGATTTCGTATGCTTTTTCAATTGATACAAAATGTATCGATTCATTTGGAATATTATTTGATTTGTCAAGATCCTTCCTGCAACTTTGGAATGAAAACATCACTCCAATTATTAATAGAATCTTGATTTTACAAAGCTTATTCATATCTCAAGATTTTATGTTTGCTTATATACTTTGGCAAACTGTTTGGAACAAATAACCCCTTAATTTAAGGAGCGTGGGTCTTCTTCTCCCAGACAAAGAAAGGATTGTTTCTCTTTATTTCTTCTCCTAAGAAGAAACTTTTCTCAGGTGTGGTTAAACTTGACTTACTTGTCTTTAATATCAATGTCATCGAGTATTTGTTCAATCAAAAATGAGGTTTAACATATTTTGTTTAATTAATTCTATTTAAACTCAGTATTTTTTGCGCAAAATAAATTGTAAATCTAATCATTTTATTCGTGAATCAAAATTTTCATGATATCTAATTTTTTTATTTAGTAATTGGTACGTTGAAATAATTACAAATCCACAATTTATTCTGTTGAAGTAAAAGATTAAGATTATGGAAAGTAAAGAATAACATCAGTAACGACTTGTCTGTGGTTAAAGTGTATACCTGAAGTGTTGATTCATTCAGCTGTCCAACCGAACAGCTTCAGAAAATCAATAATGCATCTTGTTAGGCCATTTGCATGTTTATCACTATGTTACTTTACAGGCAACGTTTATGTTTCTGGGTAGTTGATATATTTATGCTTCATTTCAATGGTTAACATTTGCCACAAATAGTTAAGCCCTATCATTAAAGCTCTATCGTCTTAATGGTTGACTTTGCAGTACTGACTTTGTCAGGATCGAATAACAATGTGTGCCCATCTTGCCAATTTGAGAACAAGACTTCCTTTTTTTGCTTCTTCACTCTGGCTGGTGTTACTTTCAGAAATTACTTCTTGGGCAATGGCACTATACCTGCCAGTTCACCTATAACATTTACCAGATCACTTCCTGTGGGTACCACAATCTTGGTATTCTGCTGTAGTGATGTTTCCAATGCTTCGAGTTTTCGCAATATCTGTGCATTGCCGATGAAGTACTTTTCAGCCGCTTCATTTACCAGTTTAATGGCCTCGGCCTCCCCTTCAGCGTGCAGTATCTTTGCCTGCTTTACCCCTTCAGCTTCCTTGATCTTGGCACGTTTAACACCATCGGCTACCGTTTCGGCGGCAGTAGCGGAATCAACGGCAGCAATCTTCTCATTTTCAGCCTTAACCACCTTATTCATGGTCTCCTGTACATCCTTGGGAGGATCGATCTCCTTAAGTTCGGTTCGAACAATCTCTATACCCCAGGTCTGGGTTTCATCGTGAAGTGTTTTATACAGATCGGCATTTATCTTGCCCCGCTCACTATTGGCCGATTTTAGTGTAAGTGTTCCAATGATATTACGTAAGGTAGTACGTGCCAGGTTAACAATCTGGAGTCTGTAATCATTGACATTGTAAATTGATCCCTTCACAAATTCCTCTTCAGCCTTTACCCTGAAGTAAACCTGGGCATCAACCCTTGCATTCAGGTTATCATTGGTGATTATCTCCTGGGGCTCAGCATCAACCATCTGTTCCGTTACATTCACCATGAATATCCTGTCGATAATTGGAATTATCCAGTGAAATCCCGGATTGGCGAATTTATAATACTTACCCAGTCGTTCAATCAAGCCACGCTGTGTTGGCCTTACAATTCTAATACCTGCAAAAAACAGCAAGACAACCGGGATAATAAAGTACCAATAGTTCATTTTTACTTCCTTTCTTTTTTAAATGATTGTTTTATGTAGTTAATTGGTAATACGTTGTAAAATAATCAAGAAATCTTTACAGGATAATCCCCATCCCACTGAAACTTACAAAGCCTGTTTGCGTTTAACCTATTAGAACAAATCGGTACCCTGCAAACACATTATATCAAAGGTATCATTGTTTTTTCAAAATATGATAAGAATACTGTAATATTTATCTCAATATTACGTATTTTTATGGCAGGTAGATCAAATAGTCATAGAATATTATTCCATGCAACCCAAACCGGATAATATTGAGTTATTTCTATTCATTTCGGCTCTGGCAGTAACAACCTTTGGTTTTATTGCTTATCAATACATTGCATCACCACGATTCACACAAAGAATTCTACAACGCGAGATGGGGAAGCCATTTCAGGTTTATGTTCAGCGACTGGCTGGTGCTATCATCTTTGGAGTTATACCGCTAATAATTATATTATTAACGGGAGCTGAAGGCTTTGGTGGGTTTGGGATAAAAGCTCCGGTTGGCACCACATTCCTATGGACGCTGGTACTTTCGGCACTTATTCTGCCAATGAATTACATCAACGCTCCCAAACCTGCCAATCTGAATGTTTACCCACAAATAAGAGAGGGACGCTGGTCGCTTGGCTTAATTTTGGGCAGCGCCATTAGCTGGATCATCTATTTAACCGGCTATGAATTTCTCTTCAGGGGATTTCTCTTTTATACCTCACTGAATATTATAGGTTTATGGCCCGCCATAATATTGAATACCATGATATATTCACTGGTGCACTTGCCAAAGGAGAATAAGGAGATGGTGGGGGCCATACCCCTGGGTTTGGTTCTCTGTTATCTGACATATCTGACAGAGAGTATATGGGTTGCGGTCTTTACTCATATTATCCTGGCTTTATCAAATGAATGGTTTTCATTATATAAGCATCCTGACATGATCATTAAAAGAGTGAGGAAATGAAGATTCTTGTTACCGGTGCAACCGGCTTTATTGGGAGTCACCTTGCATTACGCCTGGCAGATGAAGGGCATGAGGTTCATGCCTTGTATAGGGATGAGACCAAGGCCACTGTCATAAAACACCCAAACATTCGATTGATCAAGGGTGATATACTTGCATCCGATAGTCTGGCGGAAGCAGTCAAAGGTTGTAAGCAGATCTATCATACAGCAGCTTACGCGAACGTATGGCATAAGGACACCATGCAGATATATCGGCTTAATATTGAAGGAACGATGAATGTTGTTAATGCGGGTATCAAATCGGGAGTAGAGCGCATGGTATGCACCTCCACTGCCGGCGTGCTGGGAGTATCGGATAAAGTGGGCTGTTGTGATGAGAAAACGCCAAAGCCAAAGAAATACTTTATTGATTATGAGTGCTCAAAATCCATACTGGAAGAGGCATTAAAAGCCTTGGCAGCTTCGGGCATCCAGATAATGATGGTGAATCCAACGCGTGTATATGGACCGGGCGTTTTAAGCGATAGCAATGGAGTTACAAGAATCATGCAACGGTATATTGCTGGAAAATGGCGGGTTATTCCCGGTGATGGCAGTAGCATTGGCAATTATGTTTATGTGAATGATGTGGTTTCCGGTCATATAAAGGCTATGGAAAAAGGCCGTCCGGGAGAGAGTTATTTGCTCGGGGGTTCAAACCTTTCATACGGGGAGTTCTTCAAAGAGCTGGCAGCCATTATGGGTATGAAGTATAATATGATTCATGTGCCCATACCATTGGCTGAATTTATTGCCAAAGGCATGATTACGGTTGCCCGAATTACCAATGGCAAACCTCTGATTACTCCTCCACTTGTGCGGAAATATCTTCACAACTGGTGTATTTCAAGCGCCAAGGCTACTAAAGAACTTGATTATACTAATGTTGACTTTAAAACAGGTGCCACGCTAACTATTGACTGGTTAAAAAAAATGAAATAACACACTGCTTCTATGACCTACACTCTAATTACAGGAGCCAGTTCCGGCATTGGAAAGGCTATTGCTTATGA
>JAEYXG010000131.1 GCA_023428585.1 Bacteroidota bacterium | reverse complement strand
GAGCCCGGGTTTACCGGCAAAGGCCATAATTTCCTTTAAGTTCATACAATTTACATTTAATTGACTGCAAAAATAACAAATTTGAGTGAATCTTAATCTGTTAAATGATCTTGTAATTTTTATACTCACCGGGCCGCCAGCCGGTAATAGATTCAATTTTATGAAGGATTCCTGACTTCAGGGGCAATCGTTTTTTACTCGGGTCAAAGCTAAAGTCCCAGTTTAGAGCCTTTACCCGCTGTTTCATCACATCAGGGTGGGTGCCAATAAAATGTGCCAACGAGTCAATTTGTGAATAGTCGAACGAATCAACTTTAGGCACTTTCTTGTCAACCCATTCATCACTGTGCCATAATTTATTGAATGATTGCTGCTTTGCCTGCTGGGCTTCTGGTGGTTTCACCCATCCGTAATGGTACATGGTTGCATCAATGCGTTTTACATTCAAAGGCCGTCCATTTTTTCGAAAGCCCTGGGCATCACGGTATGATCTGATGTCTTTATTGTACCTTACTATTCGTACCTCCTGACGGTACCAACGTCGGCTATTGCCAACAAAATCATAAGAACCGTAAAAGTGTTGGTAATGGAAAAGAAGTCCTTCAACTTTAGTATTGTCCAACCACCTTGCCATCCCTTCTTTCACTGCAGGCAGGTATTTCTCATGTAGAACCTCATCACCCTGGATATAAAAAGCCCAGTCAATATCTTTACTCAGGGCATCATAAGCTTTGTCTGTTTCAACAGCAAGCACTCTGCCACCCTCCCTAAGACCATCATCCCAAATGGTATCAATAATCTTTATTTTGGGTGAGTTTATCTGACTGATGAGTTCACGTGTTCCATCTTCTGAATTACCAACAGCCACAACAAATTCATCACATACCGGAAGTATGGATGTAATAGCCTCCACAATAGGGTAATCAAACTTAACGGCATTCCTAATAAATGTAAATCCTCCTACTTTCATTACCTTTCAATTTGATGCAAAAGTAGTGATTAAATATTGTTCAACTATATCCAATACGGTAGGCAATATGTAACATTATCCTTTCATGAGCCATTAACAATTAAGTATTTATTTTTCTCAACTCCAGTGCAGGTCCAGTGCAGGTCCAGTACAAGTCGTGTCAGGATGTCAATTAACTGGAGTTATACTGGAGTTAAACTGGAGTTGAACTGGAGTTGAGAAAAATGGATCCCCAATTTACTCTTAAAATTGATGGCAAAATATGGAGAGCAGTAATACAGCCTGTAATTTGCATACAGGCAGTGATATGAATAATTACTATGCCAATCATTAAATTCCTTATTTAAAAGGATTTGACCTATGATTTAAGAAGAATTGGCCAATGAGTGGAGGAGAATGGACCTGTGATATCAAGAACCATCTATTCAGACAGTATTTGTATCGCTAACAGACTGTAAGGAAAATTGATACTACTATAAAAAACGGGAACTGCTTAAATCATTTGGCAGTTTCTGATTTTTTCTTGCCCCACTTGATGAGAACCGATTGCACATCCTTGAACTTGATAGGTTTGGGCAAATAATCAACCATACCGGCATTCAGGTATCGTTCACGGTCACCTGACATTGCATTGGCGGTTATGGCAATTATTTTAGGTCTTTCTTCTTCCGGATATTTCTCACAGATGGCTTTAGTGGCTTCCATGCCATTCATCACAGGCATCTGGATATCCATGAGGATGATATCATATTTTTTGCGTTCAAGCATTTCCAAGACCTTACGTCCATTTTCTACAGCATCAATCTTGTAGCCCATTTTTCCGAGCAATGTAATTACAAGGTCTTGATTTGTGATGTTATCTTCAGCAAGCAATATTCGCATTGGAAGCTTCTCAGCCAGGCTTTTATCGATATTATGGTCAGCAAGGTTATTTCTACGGTTTCTTGTTTCGGCTATTACGCGCAATACTTCTTCAAAGAGTTCTGCCAGTTTGATTGGTTTCGACAATTGGGCATCAAATATCTCAGTAGGCAGTTTATTGATTTTGCCTAATGAGGTAAGCATGATCATGGGTATGTCACCTTTAAAAGGAATTGATTTGATAATTTTCCCCAATTCAAGTCCGTCCATAGATGGCATCTGCATATCAATAACAGCCAATTCAAAAGGTTCTTCCTGTTCGTCAATAATTTCCAATGCTTCCTGGCCTGATCTGGCGGTATAGGGAATCATACCCCACGACTCAAACTGAAGTGTAAATATGTGTCGGTTGGTCTCGTTATCATCAACAATAAGTACCCGGCTATTTTTAAGTTCCGGTATTTGACCGCGGACATAGAGTTTGGTTTTGCCTATTCCAGAAGTTGTCAGTTTAAGATTGAAGAAGAAAGTGGAACCTTTCCCAAGAGCACTTTCCACCCAGATATCACCACCCATCAGGTTGATAAGGTGTTTGGCAATTGCCAAACCGAGGCCGGTACCTCCGTAGCGTCGGGTGGTAGTGGCATCAGCCTGCGTAAATGCTTCAAACAGGATATCCATCT
The DNA here is from genome assembly GCA_023428585.1 of Bacteroidota bacterium. Lineage (GTDB taxonomy): Bacteria > Bacteroidota > Bacteroidia > Bacteroidales > Lentimicrobiaceae > Lentimicrobium. The sequence continues at coordinate 9,147 of JAEYXG010000131.1, read as the reverse complement.
TTTCTTTGGCGATACCAATTCCACTATCTTTTACTGAGAACAGTAGTTCCTGATAACCTTCGCCTTCACCTGTTTTTTCAATAGAGATGAATATTTCACCTTCTTCGGTAAACTTGATGGAGTTATTGATGAGGTTGATCATTACCTGTCTGAGCCGATGAACATCGCCGACAAGGAAAGGTGAAACGTCAGGTTGAATGAGATAGAGCAGGTCAATTCCTTTTTCAATGGCCTTGGGTGCAAAAAGGTCAAGAGCATCTTCAATACAGTTTCGCAATTCAAATGGAGTTTCTTCCAGCATCATCTTGCCTGATTCAATCTTTGAGAAGTCAAGTATGTCGTTGATGATGGTCATCAGGTTATCGGAGCTGATTCTAAGTGTTTCAACATAGTTTTTTTGCTCCTGATTAAGAGGTGTGTCCAATAAAAGGCTAGTCATGCCAATGATGCCATTCATGGGAGTTCTGATCTCATGGCTCATCATTGCAAGAAAGTCTGATTTCATGCGGTTTTCAACTTCCGCATCTTCTTTTGCCTTAATGAGCTCACTTTCCTGTAGTTTAAGATTTTCCAGTTTTTTGAGCTCTTCTTTTAACGATTTTATGATAGTAAGAAGATCCTCAGGAGAGTGCTGAGCATTGTTTTCCATGTTTTCCATATTGAAACTTGAATCTATGTTGAAGCTCTTTTTATTTTAAACAACTAAAGTACAAAACTATTTGATATACCCCTTAAATATTTTGAGGTGGATGTTCCCGTCATTTAATGTTTAATGGCTATTTCCATTGATTGTAACCTGCCATATCAAAGAAAAATCAGGAAAATTTCAGGTATTTAGCGGTATAAGAGCCACTGATGCCAGTCATTTTTTCGGGAACTCCCTCATACACAAGGTTTCCGCCTTCATCACCACCTTCGGGTCCCAGGTCAATCAACCAGTCGGCGCATTTAATAACATCAGGATTATGTTCAATAACTATAATGCTATGCCCTTTATCAATGAGGGCATTGAATGAATCGAGCAATTTCCTGATATCGTGAAAATGCAAACCTGTAGTTGGTTCATCAAAGATAAAGAGCATAGGCTTTTCGCTGCTACCCTTGATGAGAAAACTAGCCAATTTGATACGTTGGGCTTCTCCACCGCTGAGGGTGTCTGATGATTGTCCCATGCGCAAGTAACCAAGGCCAGTTTCTGCCAATGGGTTAAGTCGGGCAATAATACGTGATTCAATATTATTGTTTTTAGCATTCTCAGAGAAGAATTCAATAGCCTGATCAATGGTCATGGCTAATATATCGGCAATGTTTTTACCGTGATACTGTACATCCATGACCTCCTCCTTGAAGCGTTTTCCTTTGCAACTTTCACAAACAAGGTGAATATCGGCCATAAACTGCATACCGATTTCAACTATACCTTCACCCTCACATTCTTCGCAACGTCCTCCTTCAACATTGAAGCTGAAGAAGCCGGGTTTGTAACCACGTGTTTTGCTTAAGGGTTGATCAGCAAACAGGGCTCTTATCTCATCATAAGCCTTGACGTAGGTTACGGGATTGGACCTGGATGAGCGTCCTATTGGGTTTTGGTCTACCATTTCTACATCTGAGAGGCGGTTGTAATCGCCTGATAGCTTGTCGAACATACCTGTTTTATCACCATAACCGCCATAGATCTTCTTGAGCGCAGGGTAAAGGATTCTCTTGACGAGGGATGTCTTGCCTGAGCCGCTTACCCCGGTAACAGCCACAAGTATATTTAACGGGAATTTCACTGAAAAGCCCTTCAGATTATTCTCGCGCACTCCTGCAAGTTCAATATAATCAGTCCATTTGCGTCTTATGGCAGGTACTTCAATTGACATTCTGCCGGTTAGATACTTGGCAGTGATGCTGGTTTCAACAGAACGAAGCTCATCAAATGTGCCTTCAAAGACTATCTCACCTCCATTCTCTCCGGCTAAAGGGCCTATGTCGACCAGATAGTCGCTTTGTCTCATGATTTCTTCATCGTGCTCGACAACAATTACAGAATTGCCAAGATCTCTGAGTTGCTTAAGCACTTTAATCAACAGATGTGTATCCCGGGGGTGCAGCCCTATGCTGGGTTCATCCAAGATATACATGGAGCCCACCAAGCTGCTGCCAAGTGAAGTGGCCAGGTTTATTCGCTGTGATTCACCACCCGAAAGAGTAGATGAGAGTCTGTTTAAAGTTAGGTACCCTAGCCCCACATCATTGAGGAACTGCAGTCGGTTGGTAATTTCCTGCAATAATCGGAAAGAAACCACCTTGTCAGTTTCATTAAGTTTCAGTGATTTGAATAATTCAAGTGACCTGCTGATTGGCATGAGCACCAAATCAGTAATGGAATACCCTTCAATCTTTACATAATTGGCATCTTTTCTCAAGCGTGAACCTTTGCAGTCGGGACAAACAGTCTTGCCACGGTAACGAGAGAGCATTACCCTGTACTGAATTTTATACGTCTGTTCTTCAACATACTTAAAGAAATCATTGATTCCATGGAAATACTGATTTCCGGTCCACACCAGTTTTTTCTGATCGGCAGTAAGTTCATACCAGGGCTTATGTACCGGGAAGCTGAACTTGTATGCATTCTTGATCAGTTCATCTTTCCATTCACTCATCTTTTCGCCTTTCCAACAAGCAACGGCTTCCTCATAGATAGAAAGGCTCTTGTTGGGAATAACCAGATCCTCGTCAATGCCAATTATGCTGCCATAACCCTCGCAGGTTTTGCAGGCACCATAAGGATTATTGAAGCTGAACAGGTTGACTGAAGGCTCTTCAAATACAATGCCATCAGCCTCATAGCGACTTGAGAATGACTCAATCCAAACTTTGCCGGCCAGTTCTACTGAACAAATGCAGGTGCCCTCACCTTCATAAAAGGCTGTTTGAACGGAATCAGCCAGAGTTGAACGGAGCTCATCGTCATCATCCCTGATAGTTAACCTGTCGAGAATCAGGAAATAAGCCGAGTTACTATCAGGTTCAGATTCCAGTATGTCATCTATTCGGAGTGCTTCATTATTAAGCATTACTCTCGTGAATCCTTGTTGAAGTAAAATTTTGAGCTGTGACTTTAAGTCGCGGTTGTATTTCAGTATTAAAGGGCACTGAATGGTTGCTTTGGTACCCGGTTTTTGCTGCAGAAGCCAATTAACCACATCATCCACTGAATCACGCTTTACCATCTTGCCAGATTCAGGAGAGTAGGTTTTACCTATTCTGGCGAAAAGAAGCTTTAAATATTCATATATCTCTGTTGATGTGCCTACCGTAGATCTGGGATTTCGTGAGTTAACCTTTTGCTGGATGGCGATGGCAGGTGAAATGCCGACTATTTGATCGACTTCAGGCTTGCTCATTCTACCCAAAAACTGACGTGCGTATGCACTCAGACTCTCCACATATCGGCGCTGCCCCTCAGCATATAAGGTGTCAAATGCCAATGAAGACTTACCTGAGCCTGATAAACCTGTAAAAACAACAAAGCGGTTACGAGGGATTGCAAGAGTGACATTCTTGAGATTGTGTATGCGGGCTCCTTTTATGAGGATACTTTTTTTTAGATCATTATTGAGCATTCGGTAGGCCTTTCATGCTGCAAAATTAATTTTTTTTTGCCTGAAGTTTGTATTCTGTATTTTTTTGACGTACATTTGTTCTCGAATAGAAGGAATGAACCCTTTATTCAATCAAACTGTTTCATTTATAAACCAAACGCACAGGAGGATCTTTATCGGTTAAACAACTACTCTTAGAATAACTAACATAAAAGGAGGCGCCATGTTTGCCCAAACAGTTAGCGATCAAGAGCTAATAAACCGATATTTATCCGGTGATGAATTCTGTCTGGAACAGTTAATCCACCGTCATAAGTCTAAAGTCTTTTCCTATATCCATATGGTTATCAAGGATAAGCAAACTGCTGATGATATCTTTCAGGATACATTCATCAAGGTAATCTTTACCCTTAAATCAGGAACCTATAAGGAAGAAGGTAAGTTCATACAATGGGTGATGCGTATTGCCCATAACCTGGTCATTGACTTTTTCAGGAAAGCCAAGAGAATTCCTGTTGTTGAAAGCCAGAATGAGGATTACAATATTCTTGATAATCTTCGTGTGTATGATGAATCCATTGAAGATAGGATGATTACCGAGCAGATACATCAGGATATAAGGACCATGATTGACTTCCTGCCCGCTGAGCAGCGTGAGGTGCTCATTATGCGTCACTATGCCGATATGAGCTTCAAGGATATTGCAGAGCAAACGGATGTCAGCATTAATACGGCCCTCGGCAGAATGCGCTATGCATTGATAAACCTTCGCAAAATGATGGAGCGTAATGAGATTAATCTCTCAGTTTGAGCGCTGAATTTTGGACCATGAAATTTTCTTTCTTTTTTTTCTAAAGTGTTATAATAAAGTCAGGTTCTCAGCGTTTCATTAGATATAAACGCAAAACAGCCTATGACATTAAACTACACTCATTTAGAATTTAAAATTTCAGAGAATAATTCAGCGGAGGCTGACCAAAATTATGATGACACCATGCAAGAGACATTGAAACCAAGCGATGCTGTTATCAAGAACCTGCTGAATTATTCCAGGGCGTTGACCACTGTGTCTGACATGCATACCGGCAATACCCACACAATCTTGCTCAATTAGTAATGTTGGTTAATTAAAAACTGCTCCACTGGTCATGGGGCAGTTTTTTTTATCTCCTGGTTGATATTGTGTAGATAAAATAGGCTAAGGATAGTACCAGAAAACCAATATTGACAATACCCGCAAAAGGTGGGGCTCCCTCTGGCCACAACTGCCCAAGCAAGACAATAATATTCAGTATTATCAGTACTATCAGCGCTATCCTATTAAGTTTCATCGTATTCTTGGTTTGTTAATGATAGAAAATGGATTTAATCCAATTAGATTTCGAACCCTTGACAAGATGAAAGATTCCAATCAAACAATGGAATTATGATATTAACTTAATAACCGAATGGACTTCCAAAACCATTGTTAAAAGGACTGAAGTATCTGTTGCCGTATGGATTTCCAAATGAAGTGCCGTAAGGACTTCCATAAGGATTATAGAAACCGGAATTTCCCTGTTGCATTCTTATTTCAGCACCGATGTGTAAATTCTCGTTTACCTGATACCCAAAGCCAATACTTGCGCCCTGAGCTTCCATCTGCAACGAACCGGGATTCATTCTTGCATTGAATGCAGGGTTAATGGTCTTGAAAGCAGAACCTGATATGGTGAGCCTGTTGTTTACCCTATATAAGCCCGATGTGAACATGGTCAGGGTGTTGATATCCCCCGAGAAATTCTGTATTGCACCCTCACTGTTGATTACCGGTGTGTTGTTAAGGGTTGTATGTGAATAATTTACTCCGGCGGTTATGGATAATTTCTTGTTTAATGGCATAGAAAAGGATGGAGATAGGTACGATTGCAGGTAACTACCACTGAAATTGGTTGTGCCGAAATTCATTCCTGTCTGAAGGTTGAAATTAATAGGAGTAAAAGGTTCAGGCAAAACTGCATTGGTAGATAAGCTGCCCACTACCTCCTGAGCTATTATCATGACCGGAAAAATGAGTGCCATGAGTGTTATTAGTGTTCTTCTCATCCCGAGTGTATTAACAATCTGCTTTACATTATCAATGCATAAAATTAGGTATTTTATGCATATCACTTCATCTTTTAATCAATTTTAACAGGAGGGAGACGTGTTTTCGTTCATCTCCCCCCTGAAAAGAAAAATAAATAAGGCAACAAGTGAATTACTTTTTGTGGTTCAGTTAAGTGTTGTTATAGATATTAATTTTCTGCCGCAGGGCTTTCAGCTAGTTTCACATCATTAACATTCATGATTATCTCAGATAGTCTCTTTTGAACTTCAGGTGTCATTGACTCCTGATAACGACCTCCAAGATGTTTGGCAAGGAATTTCTCTGCTGCGGCAAGCATGGCCATATTGTTAACAGGTCGTGAAAACCCGTGTCCCTCATCCGGTGCAACAATATATTCCACAGGTGCACCCCTTTCACGCAATGCAACCACTATCTGGTCAGATTCATGTATGTTGACTCTGGGGTCATTGGCGCCCTGTACCACCAGTAATGGCGCTATGATTCTGTGTGCTGAGTTCAGGGGTGATTGCCTCTCCAGCTGTGCTTTTCCTTCAGGTGTATTTGGATTGCCCATCCTGAAATGGAACACTGCGCGTATGGATTCCCAGTAGGGTGGAATGGAGTTGAGCAGGGTTATCAGGTTTGATGGCCCTACAATTGAAACTCCACATGCATATACGTCAGGCGTAAAGGCTAGACCGGCAAGTGTAGCATATCCTCCGTATGAGCCTCCCATTATTCCAACTTTGTCCTTATCGGCAATACCTTGTTCAATCAGATATTTCACACCCCACGTTATATCATCCTGCATCTTTTGTCCCCACTCATTGTTACCTGCATTCAAGAATTTTTTACCGTAACCTGTTGAGGCTCTGAAATTAGGCGACAATACGGCATATCCTCTGTTTGCCAGAAACTGAACGAAAGAATTGTATCCCCAGCTATCTCTGCCCCACGGCCCGCCGTGTGGTAGTAATACTACCGGAAGGTTCTTGCCATTAGTGCCTTTAGGCAGTGTAAGATATGCAGGTATTACCAACCCGTCAGATGACTTGTAGCTCACGGCTTTCATGTGTGCAAGATCTCCTGTAGGGAGGTTTGGACGCGGATTATACTGAAAAGTGAGTTTCTGGTTTTTGCGGTCATATATATATGCATTGGCCGGTTGGGTATCGCTATAGGCATTTATTAACCACAACTGCTCATCGGTGGTAGCATTTGAGAAATATATATTCTTCTCCGGTAGTGATTTACTTATTATCTCATAATCCTTCTCATAAGCTTTGTCTTTCCATACATAACGGTCGCGTTCATCCTCATAAACGGTGTAGATAATATCTTTGGTCACATCTGATACAATTACATTAGTGATATCAACCCGACCCATTGGATCTGATTCTATTATTTCTTCTTTAAGTGTTAGTGGATCAAGCTTAACAAGATGCATCAGGTCAGTTTGTTCTCCCTTGTTGGTTACCATCAATACTTGTTTGTTGTCATTGGTAAATGCAACTGGGTAAGCTGTTTCAAATACAGAAGTGGAGTAAATCTTAACCAGGTTGTCGTTGTCTACCCTCATTATATCATTGCTGCCATCCTCATTGGCACGCATGGCAAGGCGCAACCGGTCTTCCCAGTCGAATACATACTCAATTATCCTGTCCTTTTCTGAATTTTTAAATACAAGGGTCCTTTCACCAGTGGAGATTTTAAGTTTGTACAGATCATGCCATGCCTTGTCGCGATCATTAAGCCCTATGTAAACGGCATCAGGATCTGACTTAGGCACTGCATACAGGAAAACCCTAACACCCGTTAGTTTGGTAAGATCCCGATTTTCAGGTATCTCACCTTGTTTAGTAACAGCCTGAGGATCTACGGCATAGAGATTAAAATTCTCATCACCCCCTTTATCCTGTGAATAAAGTATATACTTCGAGTCCTTTGACCAGAAGTATTGTCTGATTGGCCGTGTAGTATCGGCAGTTAATGGACGGGCATTTTCAAATGGCTCATCAATTTTCTTGACCCATATATTCAAGGTCCCTTTATTTGGTTTGATGAACGAAATGAACTTACCATCGGGCGATAATTTACCACCTGTGATCTCCGGATTGCCGAAAAGAAGCTCGCGGTCAATGAGTGGTGGCAAACTTTCTTCCTGTGCAAATACAACGGAATCCATGCTTAACCACAGGGCAAGTAATGACATAATGATTGCTTTCATTTTGTTAAGATTAAGAGTGTTGGTATGTTGAATATGATAATTATAATACTAACACACTTTTATTCCAAAAGTTATTAACTCACGGAAGGCGCGTTCTTATATAGGAAATGAAGAGGCTGTAAACTACAGACTCCGACTAAAAGCCGAAGTCTGTAGTACAAAATAGATATATCATCAACATACGGAAGCCAGATACTATTTTAGAGTAAATGAGGTTTCCTTTACATCCCTTGAATTGCCGCCTACGAATACCTTGAACTCACCAGGCTCAGCCACAAACTGCAAGTCACTATTGTAGAATTTAAGATCTTCAATATCAATGGTAAAGCTCACTTGAGCGGATTCACCCTTCCTGAGCATTATCTTCTTGAAATCCTTCAGTTCCTTTACGGGGCGGGTTATGCTTCCAACCATATCACGAATGTAAAGCTGAACAACCTCCTCGGCATCATAATCACCGGTATTGGTAACACTGAAGCGAACTTCAATTTTATCATCCACTTCCATTTCAGGAGAGCTCAACACGGGTTCACCGTATCTGAAAGAAGTATAGCTGAGTCCATAGCCGAAGGGATAAAGAGGATCATTTGATACATCCAGGTAATTGGAGCGGTACTTTTGAAACCATTGACCTTCAGGCAATGGCCTACCGGTATTCTTATGGTTATAGAATATGGGCACCTGACCAACATTTTGCGGAAAAGTAGCCGTGAGTTTACCTGAAGGCACAACATCACCAAAGAGCACGTCGGCAATGGCATACCCTGCTTCACTGCCACCAAACCACACATTAAGTATGGAGGGTATATTGTCATTTTCCCACTTCATGGCAAGGGGTCGGCCTGTAAAAAGTACCATAACCACCGGTTTTCCTGTTTCAAGCAGTGCCTTCAATAAACGACGCTGATTAGCCGGTATTTCAATATCGGAACGACTTGATGATTCACCGCTCATCTCGGCAGCTTCGCCCATAACTGCAACAACCACATCCGATTTTTTGGCTACTTCCAGGGCTTCAGCTATCATCACCTCTTCGGGTCGGTTATCCCATCCCGTAGGTTTGCCAAAAACACTTACACGGGCTTCGGTAAGTGAATCGCTGTACACATTGGCTCCTTTAACGTAATGAATGGTAGCCTTATCCTTGAGCGCTTCCTACATTCCCTGCAAAACGGATATGCTCTTTGAAAAGTCAGCAGCCACACTCCATGTTCCGGGCATATTCTCCTTTGCAT
>JAEYXG010000336.1 GCA_023428585.1 Bacteroidota bacterium | reverse complement strand
TTTCCTGTTTTTTCAATATCATCTTCCGGCTGAAAATCTTGAATAGAATGACTATCAGGCCGATCTGATATATATATTTTGAGAAGCTTGTTTAAGGATTTTACTTGAGGTCCTAGATCCAGGTAATGAAGAAATGCATCCTTTTCATAGCCTACATCAACAAATGCAGCATTAAGCCCCGGCATAATCTTCTTGACTCTGCCAAGATAGACATCACCAACAGCAAAATTACTATTGGTCTTTTCTTTATTGAGTTCAACCAGAACTTTATCTTCCAGTAACGCAATATTTACTTCAGACGAGTCTGCGTTGATAACCAGTTCTTTATTCAATCACCTGATATTTAAAATATTAGAAATTTAGGTATGCATCCAAGAAATTGACCAGATGAAACCTAAGCAATAAGGAATATATCCATCACGTACCAAGAAACTTATAAATAAGAAGGTACGTGATGGGTTTCCCGTGAAGAAAAATTAAAACTTATTTCTTTTTATGTCTATTCTTGCGCAAACGTTTTTTACGTTTGTGCGTAGCCATTTTGTGTCTTTTTCTCTTTTTTCCGCTTGGCATGGTTTATTTACTTTTATAATTGAACAACTTTTATTGAACCTTGTTTTTCACGTCAAACACAAAAGTCTTGGCAGGTTTAAATGCTGGGATATAGTGTGCAGGTATGATTATGGTAGTATTTTTTGAGATGTTTCGTCCAGTTTTTTCAGCTCTTTTCTTTGTAGTGAAACTGCCGAATCCTCTTAAATAAACACTTTCACCTTTAGCAAGTGAACTCTTTACTGATTCCATAAAAGCCTCAATAGTTTGCTGTATGGCAACCTTCTCAAGATTGGTCTTATTAGCAATTTCAGCTACAATTTCTGCTTTTGTCATGTTGGTTATAGATTTTTAAAGTTTTGATAATAAATTTTTTAACGGGCTGCAAATATAAAAGATTTTGGAACAATAAGAAAATTTAAGCGCTTTTTTAATGGCAATTGCCTCAATTTTAACTAATTCAGTTGTTTTATGGATTTTTCTGATGCTCTATTAAGATGGTATCATACAAATAAGAGAGATTTACCTTGGAGAGATACAAAAGATCCTTATAAAATTTGGATCTCAGAAATTATTCTTCAACAAACCAGGGTTGATCAGGGAACTCCCTATTATTTGAACTTCATCGAGCAGTTTGATAATATCCAACTTCTTTCAGAAGCATCTGAACAGGCAGTTTTAAATGTTTGGAAAGGCTTGGGTTATTATTCTAGAGCCAGGAATATTCATTTTACAGCAAAATATGTGGTGCAACAATTAAATGGTAATTTCCCAAATACCTATTCATCATTATTGGACTTGAAAGGGATTGGAGAATATACAGCAGCAGCAATAGCTTCTATTTGTTTTAATGAATCAATTCCAGCAATTGACGGAAATGTAGCCAGGGTTATTTCAAGATATTACGGAATTGAAGATGTTTTCAATACATCCATTTTTAAAAGAAAAATAAAGCGGATTTCAGAACAATTAATCTCCACTAATGCACCAGGGGACTATAATCAAGCAGTTATGGAATATGGAGCCTTGATTTGTACTCCTTTAGCACCAAAATGTGAAAATTGTATATTTATTGATACTTGTATTGCATTCCAAAGCAATAAGATTAACATTCTTCCTAAAAAGAAAAAGAAATCAGAGAAGAGAATACGATATTTTAATTATCTGCATTTAGTTACTCAAAATAATATGATTGTTATTCATAAACGTCAGGCAGATGACATTTGGAAATATTTATGGGAATTACCTTTAATTGAATACGATAATTTATTAGATTATAAAGGGTTAGAGGAGAATGGCTTATTTAAGTATCTAAATCCAAACACTAGTATTTATGCCGGAAGTAAAGACTTTATCCATCAGCTATCCCATCAGACTCTTAAAATTAGAATCTTTACATTTTATATAAGCAATACGGATTTATTAACAGGGAAGGAGTTTGTTATTATTAATAATGGTGACAATAGTTATCCATTTCCAAGAATTATCGAAAACTTTTTGAAAAGACCTTAATTTTTTTTGGCTATGATTTATATAGATGCTAAATTTGTAAAGAACTACTTAACATAAATTAAATAAGGGAAGCCATGGCAAGAGGAGTAAACAAAGTAATTTTAATTGGAAATCTAGGTAAGGATCCCGAGGTATTCAGTTTTGACACTGGGGTCAAGAAAGTAACATTCTCCTTGGCAACAACTGAAATATATCGCAATAAGGACGGCCAGGATGTGGAACAAACAGAGTGGCATAATATAGTTGTATGGCGGAGTCTTGCAGATATTGCAGAAAAGTTCCTAAGAAAAGGTTCACAAGTTTATATTGAAGGTCGTATAAGGTACAGAACCTACGAAAAAGATGGTCAGAAAAAATATATTACAGATATAGAGGCTGACAATATAAATATGCTAGGTTCACGACATAATAATGAGAATAATTCAGGATATGAGCAGAATAGTGTTTCTATGCCTAATACGCCTGCACCTGTAAATCCCGAACCTGATGATTTACCCTTCTAGTTTCTTTAGTAAATTATAATTACTTTTTTCCACTAAGTTCTTTGGGGATTCTTCCTGTCCTGATGGCTTCTGAACGAAGTCGTCGACCGGTAATTCTTTCGACCATCCTTCCTGTCTCAAGCACTTTATCAACATCCAGATTGGTTTCTATACCCATCTCATCCATCATCACTACCATATCCTCGGTTGAAACAAGCCCTGTAATACCGGGGTCTTTGTAGTAATAGGCTCCTGTTCCAGCAACAGGCACTCCATCAACAAAATTGGCCGGTTGCCCTCCAATACCGCCCATTGTTGATTCATAATTTGACATACCGGCCTGTAATGCGGCTAAAACATTTGCAAGGCCCCAACCTCGAGTTGTATGAAAGTGAACAATATGCTTTTCTGGTTTGGGAATATGATCAAGTAGCATAGAAAAATAACGATATACTCTATCCGGGGATGCACTTCCATCGTGGTCGGCATGTTCTACATCATTAGCTCCAATTTCAAGCCAACGTTTGGTAAAGTCAATGGCTTTGGACATTTCCGTCGGGCCTTCAATTGGACATCCCCAAATGGTACTCACTGTTCCATTTACTTTAATTCCGGCATCGTGTGCCAGTGGAATATACTTTTCAGCCATCTTCCAGTAATCACTTAAAGATAAACCTGAATTTTTAAAATGATGGGATTCACTGGTTGATACCATTAGAAGAATACGGTCTGGTCCCCAACCCTCCTGCTTTGCACGAATGGCCCTTTCAATTGCCTTTTCACGTATAGTTATAGCAGTTAATTGAACCGTGGGAAGTAAGTGGGCGATAGTTTTGCTATTTCGCAATTTTTTAAATAATTCATCAGCATCTTTAAATTGTGGCATTCCCGTAGGATTGCCAAAATTTGACACTTCAATGTGTTTGAAACCAGCTAGTATAAGT
>JAEYXG010000288.1 GCA_023428585.1 Bacteroidota bacterium | reverse complement strand
AATGGTGAAGATACTGATGAATGGGCATTGCAGAATAATTATGTATCTGTAGTTCCAGTTCATTTTGATCTCACGTCTCATAAATCAATACCTTTACTGAAAGATTGGGGTTTTGATACAAAGTGATTTGGTAACTCAATAACTTGAATTTCAAGTTATAAATTAAGTGATCCTGATCCTCATATCTTCAATTCATAATTTAACGCTTTAATACACGGATTTAAAAATCGCCTGAAATAAATGAATATGCTAAAGCACGATAATTTTTTTCTGGGAGTGTCAATCAGCCTGATTTTCATTTTAGTTACACTGGTGGTCTTATTTCTACTGATGCCTTTCATTTACAGCACCTTCAACCTTGGAGTGCCGCCTCCATCATTGTTGCTATTGTCAATTGTGCCATCCATTATCTTAATGAGATACTATCTGAAGGTTCTGAAATTTGGGAAATCAGGTAGTGGGGCATTAATTGTTGTATTTATTGCCATACTACTTTACTTTTTTCTGGTCTCTGATAAGCTGACCAGCTTTCCAATGTTTTAATCCAGGTGTCTGATAATACTCCCTAATTTCCCAACAAAGACATGAAATATTATATAATAGCGGGTGAAGTGTCAGGTGACTTGCACGGCTCAAATCTTGTCAAAGCATTGAGCCGTGTAGACAAGAATGCAGAATTTAGAGGATGGGGAGGAGATTTGATGTCAGCTAATGGGGTTGTTCTTGTTAAGCATATAAGAGATTTGGCTTTCATGGGATTTGTTGAGGTGGTTGTTAATCTTTCAACTATTCTGTCAAATTTAAAGTTCTGCAAAAATGACATTCAGACTTATAAGCCTGATGCAGTTATACTCATTGATTATCCTGGTTTTAATCTTCAAATTGCGAAATTTCTTCACAATCAAGGCATAAGAACAATATATTATATATCTCCGCAGATTTGGGCTTGGAAGAAATCAAGAGTTCATACTATAAAGAGAGTGGTAGATAAAATGCTTGTGATCCTTCCATTTGAAAGGGACTTTTATAAAACCTACGATATTGATGCCGAATTCACCGGTCATCCTCTTTTAGATGCTCTACCTGATCTAAGCGAGGAGATAATCTCCATGCCAAATAAAAAAGTGATTGTTGCATTATTGCCCGGCAGCAGAAAGCAAGAAATAAAAAAGGTATTACCAGTAATGCTATCAGTTACTAATGATTTTCCGGAAGTAGTGTTCACAATTGCCGGAGTGTCATCAATCGGGGAGTCGTTTTACCGAAAATTGATGGGTAGTGCTCCTGCTAAAATTGTAATGAATCAAACCTATGATTTGCTCAAGCAATCAAGAGCGGCACTGGTTACATCAGGCACTGCAACCTTGGAAGCCGCTCTTATTGGAGTGCCTGAAGTGGTTTGCTATAAAGCCAGCTGGTTATCCGTTGCTATTGCCCGCAAACTAATAAAAGTCAAGTATATCTCCCTAGTAAACCTGATTATGAATAGGTTGGTTGTTAAAGAACTCATTCAGAATGAATTGAACCGACAAACACTGCGGGGAGAGCTTAACAATATGCTTAACAATAATAAGTATCGTGATGATATGATTGATGGATATAAAGAATTACGCAAGGTACTGGGTGGCAAAGGGGCATCAGATCGTGCAGCATCAAGCATCTTTGAATTTCTTACCAATGATGCTTTAATTCAATCAGATTTGTAATTTTGTCTACACAATATAATTTGTCTACTCAATTTAAATTAAACTCATGAAAAGAAATCTAATACCGCTGCTCGCTTTCATTTTAATTCTATTGTCATGTAAATCACAGACCAATAATGAGAATCCTGTCATTATTCCTGATACAGTCATGACAAAAAGTGGTGAGCCGGCTGTAATCGATTTAAATACAGATACATCTTCGAATTATGATCACATACCACTTTTCAATGAGAGTTCTGCATCACCGGGAAGTGTAAAGGATCGCAAGAATATAACGTTTAAACCTATTGTGTTTAAAGGTAAAGGAGCTGAAGAGCGTAGCCAGGGTATTAGCCTTGCATCAAAGGGTGACCTTAAAGGTGCTATCGAGATGTTTACCAAGTCGATTGAACTCTTTCAACCAAATCCTGATGCCTACTTTTATAGAGGAAAAGCAAAGTGGGAGTTGAAAGATTATGTTGGTGCAGATGCTGACTTTTCAAAGGCCATTGAGATCAGACCATCACAAGCTCCTTATTTTTATTATCGGGGTTTGATGTTTATGGACCAAAAAAGATATGCTGAAGCAGTAGATGATTTTGATTCTACAGTTAAAAGGGTGCCTTCATACCATGATGCCTTGAATTATAAGGGTGTTGCCTTGGCTCATATGGGTAAGCACGAGGAGGCTATTAAAGCTTACGATAATGCAATTAATGTAGACCCTTCAGGTGCTCTTGCCTATTACAATAAAGGTACATCTTTAGCCGGATTAAGCAGGTTTGTTGAAGCAGAAGATGCTTTGACTAAAGCAATCAGCCTGAATCAGAATTATGAGGAAGCTTATGTAAATAGGGGAAATAGTCGTATGATGCAGAATAATTATGATGGCGCTTGGTCTGATTATAGTTATGCGCTTTCAATGAATGATAAGAATGTTGACGCCCTCTATAATAGCGGTTTTGCCTTGATGCAACTTAAACGTATGGATGATGCCTGTAATAACTGGCGAAAAGCAGCATCGCTTGGACACAGGCTTGCTCAAGCACAGATTGACAAATATTGCAAATAAATTAAGGTATTTCATCGTTCTATAGCCCCTGGTGATGAACGTATGGTCACGCTTTCCTTTTGTACGTTTACTAATTCCCTTAGTTTGCGGTATATTACTATGCTATTTTTATGGTGGGGCGGTTTTGCTTTCACGAAAAGTTCTAATAGTTTTACCAGTCATTGGTATAGGATTCTTGGCGCTTACCAATATTTACAGTAGGTGGCTGATATCATATAGGTCACGTTGGATTCACGGATTGATTGTGAATCTGACTCTATTTCTAACAGGTTGGGCAATTACTGATTCAACCTTTCTCCATAATCAACATAATCACTTTTCTTTATTCCAAAGCGATTCGGGAGCATATATAGCTCATATAATAGAACAGCCGTTAGAAAAGCAGAATTCTCTTAAAATCATCCTGGAGATTGATGAAATCAGGGATTCATCTGTTACATTTGTCGCAAGTGGGAAATTGCTATGTTATATAAAAAAAGGTTCCCAAACCACACAACTTAACTATGGGGATGTAATTATTTTTAATAATGTGCCGGTAAAGCCGGAACTTCCGGGGAATCCAGGCGAGTTTGATTATGCGGATTACCTCGCTAATCAAGGCATTTATCATATTGCATATCTCGATAGTAATGATTATAAGGTATTATCGAGTGACAAAGGGAATTTACTCAAATCTTTAGCACTTAAAATACGATCAGATTTCATTCACTTATTGTCAAGAGGTGGTTTGAAGGGTGACGAACTGGCTGTTGCAGCCGCACTACTCACGGGATATGATGATCTGCTGGAAGGTGATCAGCGACGAGAATATGCTGGTGCAGGTGTTATACACATATTGTGTGTTTCAGGATTACATGTAGGTGTGATTTTAATGTTGGCCGAGTTTGCCTTCGCATTCTTGCGCAAGAGGAGAAGCTTGGTTGCATTGAAACCCATTATGACAATAATTGTAATCTGGTTGTATGCCATATTAACCGGTTTAGCGCCACCAGTGTTAAGAGCTTCACTCATGTTTACCCTAATAATATTGGGTAATGCTACACAGCATCAAACAAATTCAATAAATACTCTTGCTGCTGCTGCATTTATCTTGTTGATAATGAATCCTCTTCTAATATTTAATGTTGGATTCCAGTTGTCGTTTAGCGCAGTTGCCGGAATACTGGCCTTTCAACCAACATTGAGGGCATTATGGAGCCCAACAAATCCTTTTGTTAAGTATGGATGGGATCTCATAACTGTTTCATTGGCGGCACAGGTGTTTACAGCTCCATTGGCAGTCAGCTATTTTCATCAGTTCCCTGATTTCTTTTTAATATCCAATTTACTGGCAATTCCACTGTCGGGAGTGATTATTTATTCCGGGCTTATTATGCTCATTACTTCATTTATCCCCGTTGTGGGAAGTTTCTTCTCCTCACTTCTGTCAATCGAGCTTAAGGTGTTGAATTCTTCAGTAAGTTATATTGAGCATTTACCCGGAGCCGTATGGGATAACATATACTTACCCGGTTATGAGGTTGCGCTTGTGATATTATGTTTTGTAGCCTTGTTTTATTGGTTGAAGAGTTCACGAAAAATATTGTTCTATATTTCCTTAATATGTTTATTTCTGCTTGTTAGTATAAATGTATACCGTAGCATTGAAAGTAGCAGACAGCAAATGATTGTTTTTCATAAAGTAAAACGCCATCCTGTTATTAGTTTTATTAGCGGTAAAGAAGATTTTGTATTGACCGATTCAATAATAGCTCAAGATATAAGTAAAGTGGATTACCAACTGGAGGGATTCAGAATAAAAACCAACATTAAAAATACTAAAGTAAGAATCTTGTCTGGTTCATTAGTGTCAGGATATAATTCAAAATATACCTTTCCTGAGTTTTACAGTTTTCATGGCAAGAGAATAGTGATAGTGAGTGGAAAATGTAAATTGCCAGAAACCAATCGAAGTCTTAAGGCTGACTATGTATTGCTGTGTAATAATATTGGAATTCCACTTGAGCAAATTGTTGCTTCTTTTCCGGATGCATGCATTATTGCCGATGCCTCAAATAGTGTCAGGACAATTGAGTGTTTGACAAGAACAGCGAGAGAATGTAATATTGTGCTATATGATGTCAGGAAATCAGGTGCTCTAGTTGTCAATCTGAAGGGTTAATAAAACGGGTAAATGGTCACTGAATCCGCCTAGATATTGTTTTCCATGGTATGTCCTAAAAGGCACTGAACCTGAATACTTCTCATCTGTTTTCAAAAGAAATGGGAATGATATGATTTGAGCATCAACTACCTTTAATCCCGGCTCACTTCTTTTCTTAATGAGTGATGATGAAATGATAAATTGGTCAATCACCCCCCATTGGTTTCTATATTTATTGGTACCCGTATCAAATTTACCAACAAAAGGAGTCATTAAATTATATAGCTGATAACCCGAATCAGCTATTGAACCATGCGCATTCAGATGTGTTGCGATGCTTTCGTCAACAGGTTCATCATTAAAATCTCCAGTAAGCACAATTGTGGCCTTTGGCTGATTTAAGATGATTGAATCAACAAAATGCTTCAATGTCAAAGCTGCGTCTTTTCGTCGATATGCTGTAATTGCAGGGCCACCTGTACGTGAAGGCCAATGATTAATGAATAGATGCAGGGTGTCAGTATGGCATTCAACATCATTTTCAAGTATAAGGCCTTTAACATAGAGGATATCACGGGTCTTCAATGCAGTATCAGATGTATTGATTCTAATTGATTGATCATAGAGCACCTTAAACTTATCCTTTAGGTATAGCATCCCAACATCTATCCCACGGAGATCAGGTGATTCTTCGTGGATAATGCCGTATCCAAATCGGTCAAGGGGTGTTCGCTTTAGCAGCTGCTTTAGTACAAAACGGTTTTCTACTTCACTGAAAGCAACTATTTCAGGTGGTTTCCAGCCTCCTGTAGCGATGATTACCTTGGAAATGCCATGTAGTTTTCTTTCAAACTTCTTCCATGTCCATCCATTGATTCCCCCGCTTACAAACTCGTAATCGTTTTTCAGTGTATCATGAAAAGGATCAAACAGGTTCTCCACATTATAGAACATAATCCTGAAGTTTTGTCCTGTAGAATCACTGTTATGCTGGGCAAAGGCCGATATGTGAAAGGCCGGAAAGATTATTAATATAAACCACAAAAGGAATTTCAAAGCCATGATGCAAAGATCATAAAAATGTGAAGTAAGAAGGATGATTGATATAATTTTTATATAAGGACATCGTTAATATCCAAACCAATCGACCATGAAAAGAAGAACCCTGACTTTTCCGCTGATTATTGCGGTAATCTTTCCAATTTTGTTCTATAAACAGCAGGCAGGACTGAATGTCCTACTGTTCGATATCCTCTTATTGGCTTTAGTCTTTTATTCAGGCAGACTGAATTTCAAAAATCCTTTAATGGCTGTTGTTTCTGCAGGGATTGGTCTTTCAGGAATTATGGTACTGCTGAATGGCTCCGCCATTGCTCTTACTGTTAATATTGTATCTATAATACTTATTTCAGGTTTGCTGGCAGCTCCCGGAATAACTGTGTTGATGAACGGATTTTTTTCTTCATTCCTATCAGCATTTGTGGCTCCTATGGAATATATGAATTGCTTAAGTAGGGCTTCAGGAACCAATAATAGCATAAGGAAAGGATTCAGGTATGCTGTTTTCGTCATCATTCCCATTCTGACATTATTGGTCTTTATTTCTATCTACTCCGCCGCAAGCCCTTATTTCAATCGTTTAACCGGAAACTTTATGAGGTCGTTGGGAAATCTGTTTGATGGATTTTTCAGGATTATATCGCCTGATGTACTGGCTATTGGTCTTGGCGGTTTTCTAATAGGTTTAATTGTTCTCTATGGCCGGATGCCGTCAATTTTTGACCTTCCTGGTGAAAATGGTGATAAGGAACTTCATAGGACGAAAAAATGGCATAATGGTTCATTGATAGCCCTGAAAACAGAAGCCAGGATGGCGCAGCTGCTCTTTATTCTGTTAAATCTGGCACTTGCCGTTATGAATATACTTGATCTCTGGTATGTTTGGATTAACTTCGAGTGGGATGGAGGCTTCCTGAAACAATTTGTACATGAGGGAACCTGGCTATTAATACTTTCCATTATCATATCCGTCATACTTGTACTTTGGTATTTCAGGGGGAATTTGAATTTCTATCCGAAGAATAAATCATTGATGTTACTGGCACAGGTGTGGATAGCGCAGAATCTGTTTCTTGCTATCTCTGTTACCATAAGGAACTTCTGGTACCTCCATTACTTCAACCTAGCATATAAAAGAATATGGGTGTACGCCTTCCTGATCGTGGTAATTGTAGGATTAATTACTGTACTGATAAAGGTCAACAACCGCAAAACGCTCAAATACCTGCTTATGCGAAACAGTGTGTATGTGTATATTGTCTTTGCTGTACTCTGCCTTTTTAACTGGGATGTGATCATTGCAAAGTTCAATGTGAACCGTGCCGAAAAGGCATTCTATCACACCGACTTTATGGTCCATCTTAATAATTCCGCTTTACCTGTTATCATTATGGATGAACAGAAATTAAACCGGGTTTCAGAGGCCCAGGCTAAGATGTTCACTTACCATGAGAACTACATGTCGTTTGAAGATTACAAAACTGATCTGAAGTGGCGAAAGGAACATTTCCTGAAAGAATATCCTGAAACGCATTGGCTGAGCTGGAATCTTGCTGACTGGATTGCTTATAGAAGGCTAAAGGCTAAAGGCTAACACCTCGATACGCTGCGCTACCCGGTGACCAAGGTTAATGGTTAAAGTGTGGTTTGTCGCATTCGTTGCACTTGTACCAGGTTGAAAGTGTCATACTTTCCATGTAAAATTATTTTACGTTTTACTTCTCCAAGGCACTAATGTAAAATTATTTTACATTATATCAAATCACATCTACATACAAAGATGTATTATGTTTTCTTAGGCAATCAAGCATATTAAGAATAAAAGACAATAAAGTATATAAAAGATGTAAAATATTGGACTAAATATTTGGAATTAGGACAATCTTAGCAGTAAATTTGAGATATACTTTTATATATAAGTACGTATAGAGGTAAGAAAACTCAGTGTCTGTATGAAGAAACCTTGATATGATTCTATTAAGTTGCTATCCGCCAAACTGTTGCATATTGATGGGGGGGGTAAAAAGCAGGTAATCAATGCATTAGCATTGATAATCTTCACCTCGTTCCAATCAGGTTATTTGAAGAGATTCCCACCTTAGGTGTAATTATTAATTGCTACAGAAAAATTTAATCAAATTTGATAGTTAATAATTTACCTAATAGACATTATCATGAAAAGAATAAAATATTTTGCCATTGTAGCGTTTGTAATGATTTTAGGAATTAAAGCAACATATGCACAGGACCCCTCATTTATTGTAGATTGGAATCCTTGTAATTTGCAAATTACAGGCTCAGAATATCATATTCAGTATGCAATTTATAACACAACCACAAATACTTTTGTCGTTCCTGCAACATGGTATGGTACTACTTTCCCACATACTGATCTTTACGGTACAGTAGAAGTAAACTCTTGGGATTGTAACCAAATGGATACTAAACCTTACTTATACATTTATGTATATGTTGAGTTAAGAAAAGATGGAGTAACTTATTGTACAGGTAGTGCAAGAAGTAGTTTACTGACATGTGATGAGATGTATAATAATACAACAACCATCACTGTAAATATGATTCAATAGAAATTATTTATTAACTTGCACAGGCTAGAATGCCTGTGCAAATTTTATTATTATGCCATGAGACGATTGTTTACGATAATTTTTATTTTCCTTGTACATACATCTTTTTCACAAAAAGAAGCTAATTACTGGTATTTCGGTAACAAAGCAGGTATCACCTTTGAAAATGGTCCACCTATTTTAGAAACCAGTAGCAATATGATTACTATGGGAGGAACAGCAGTTATTAGTGATAGTTTGGGTAATCTGTTATTTTATTCTGATGGCAAAGTTGTTTACAACAGAAATCATCAACAAATGCCTAATGGTTTTGGATTGCTTGGTGATAGTCATAGTCAGACATGTATAATTTTCAGAAAACCCGGTTCTGTTCATAAATACTACATATTCACTGTAGGTAGTGGATTTACCCAACCAATAGTTGGACTTCATTATTCAGTGGTTGATATGGAAAAGCTTGGTGGGTTAGGTGATGTTGATAATTTATTTAAAAATATTCCCTTAACTAATTCTGATCTTGCTGTAGAGAAGATAACTGCAGTCAAACATTCTGATAATAATAATGTATGGGTTATTGTGAAAAACCTCTCTCAACCAGTTAATGAGTTTCATGCCTACCTTGTAACTTCAACAGGTGTTTCTAATCAACCGGTCAGAACCAGTTGCATTTCAAATATTCCATTAAGCGAAACTGGTAATAACTCAGGACAGTTGAAAGTTAGTCCCGACAGCAGATATATTGTTGCAGCTATAAATTCAGTAAATGGTGGTACTGAGATTGGGGAATTTAATTATCAGAACGGATCAATAAGTAATCTTTTCAATTTTATTCAAGTTGCACTTGGACTTCCTTTCGGAGTTGAGTTTTCAAGTGATAGCAGATTTGTTTACTTTACTAATGACACTCCGGGTATTGCAAATAAAATTTATCAATATGATTTGTCTTTACTGCCTGACATTAACCAGTTTATTAATTCTGCATTTAATATTGGAAGAGGAGGGAATGCAAGTTCGCTTCAAATTGGATTAGACGGTAAAATTTATATTGCCCGAGTATTTAAATATTACCTTGGGGTTATCAATAATCCATCTGAAAAGGGTCTGGCGTGTGATTATGATTCATTAGGTATTAACCTCGGAACACGAATGTGTTACCATGGCCTCCCGCAATTCATCCAAACATATTTCCTTCGCTTTCAGTTTGAAGGTAAATGCGCCGGCGAGAGTTTTAGTTTTACTCCTAATTTTAATCCTGTTCCAGACAGTATCCACTGGGATTTTGGAGACCCTTCCAGTGGTACCAATAATTATTCAACTGAGTTAAACCCACAGCATGTTTATTCAGAGGGCGGTGATTACACTGTAACTGTTTTTGTGAGATATCCTGATGGAAGGACTGAAACTGCCACCCGGCAGATAACTGTTACTGCTCTTCCTGAACCATATCCCGGTAATGATACTCTTTTCTGTAAAGGGGCATCAATTACCCTGCAGGCTCAAAGCGGATATACATCATACATGTGGAGTACAAATCAGACCACAGATTTCATAACAATAGCTGATACCGGCTATTACTGGGTTGAAGCAGTTAATGAACGGGGGTGTATTGGAAGAGATACATTACATGCAGGTTGGTTCCCTGTGCCACAACTTGCACCTGATACAGTTATTTCACCCACTACCTGTGGTAATGTGATTGGTGCTATAACCGGGGTAAATATAACCGGTGGTTCTCCTCCTTATAATGTCACCTGGCTTAATAGTCAGGGGGATACCGTTGCCACTACCCCAAATCTTTATAATCTTGGGGTGGATAATTACTATTTGTCGGTAAAAGATCAAAATGGCTGCAGCAATCTGCTTGCCTCCTTTGCTATTCAAAACTTTGATTCAGATATTATCATCACAGGAGTTACTCCCTCACCCACCTGGTGTAACCAGCCATTGGGAATACTTGAAGTTCAGGTTCAATCAGGATTAAGCGACAGGCTTTTATATTCTGTTGATGACTGGGCAACGCATCAAACCAGCGGCATATTCACTAACCTGCCACCAGACTCTTATTATGTTAAGGTAAGGGATAGTCTGGGTTGTGAGGCAGTATTTATCAATAATCCGGTAATTATACAGAATCGTGGGGGGGTTGAGGTAACGGGTGTAACTGTGGATGATGAAACTGACCTTAATGCGGATGGTAAGATTACCGTTTCAGCCACAGGCGATACACTCAGCTTTACAATCAATGGTTCAGCACCACAGTCGGGCGGAATATTTGAAGAACTCTCAAAAGGCACATACACGATTACCGTTACTGATATTCATGGTTGTGATAGTACTTTTACTGTTGAAGTTGACCGTGTTACCGGACAAACCCTGTTTGCCACAGCCGGTGATACAGCAGTGTGTAACGGATTACGAGCTTCAGAACCACTAATGGTAAGTAACTTTAAGGACATCACTTCATTCGAGATCACTCTATCCTACAATAATATCCTGCTTGATGCCACCGGTTACATTAATGCCCACCCTGATATAGTTTCAGGACTTGAGCCTATAAACTATCCGTCAACCGCAACATTATGTCTTAAATGGACCGGCACCAATCCCCTCACATTAGCCGATAATACTGTTTTATTGGATGTTGTAATGCAGGGTAAGAATCCCGGCTTATCGTCGGTTGACTGGGTTCTTACAACCAATGAAACAAGGTTTATAAACAAGTACGGAGTATCAGTGCCTGTTATTCCTGTAATGGGAAACGTAACAGTTGCCCCCTCACCAGAGATATGGGCATTCTATCAGGAAAAAGTGTGCGAATTCAGTCCACTTTCTCAAATGGCGATTCCCAATGGAGGAACAGGTCCCTTATATTCAGTAGTATGGGAAACTCCGAAAGGAAATTCACCCGGGTCATTATATGAAATTCGATCTGCGGAGTTAAATGACGCGGGCTTATACCGTGTTAAGGTAATCGACCAAATGAACTGTATTGTTAGTGATTCTGTACAGGTGACTGTTGTACCATTGCCACATGCAAACCTGCCATCAGAAGGTGATACTCTTTTTTATGAGCCGCCATTTCAATTGGCAGCTACACCGGGCTACTATATGTATATCTGGAATAACGGAACAAACACCAACTACATTGATGTTATAGAGGAAGGTTTATATACAGTGATTATAAAGACAGAAGAAGGTTGTGCTGACACCAGTTCCGTAATGATGGTCAGCACCTGGTTCCCGGTAAATATCCCCAATGCCTTCACACCAAATGGTGATGCGTTGAATGATGTGTTCCGCCCAGTAGTCGATACAGAGCAGGTAAGGCAGTTCAGCATGAGTATCTACAACCGATGGGGACAGCTTTTCTTTGAAACACATGATGCTGCAAAAGGATGGGATGGAGAAAAAAATCCGACTGGGATTTATCATTGGGTGATTACTTATACGAATGTGGTAGGTAAAGTTTATCAGGTAATGGGGAGTGTGGCTTTAATTCGATAAAATCCTTCCCTTTCTGGTTGGTGAGATATGTCGAACCCCTAAGATGAGGCCCGGGCTGAGCCCCAAAGGCTTTGAACAACTGTTAAAAACTTGTTAATGTCGGTCTCCCTTTGGCAAGTCAGATGATTCTTTATACTTTTATCGCATAGTTCAGGATAAATAAAACTATGTCGAAGAAATTAAAATTAAATCCATTCCGCACTGGCCTGCAGTTAACTGTTACTCTGTTGTTAGTATACCTGCTTGTCAGGTCATATGTCGACAAGACATACACTGCTGATTTTGAAGCATACTGCCCTTTTGGTGGACTCCAGGCATTTTCTTCTTTTCTAGCCAACAATTCACTTGCCTGTTCCATGACTACAACTCAGATCTTTATGGGTTTTGGATTATTGGCAGGTATTATATTTATAAGTAAATTATTCTGCAGTTATATCTGTCCAATAGGAACTTTTACTGAGTGGCTTGGCCGATTAGGGAAGAGAATCAAGATGAATATTGAATTAAAAGGTTGGCTTGATCAGGTTTTAAGGGTATTTAAGTATGCATTGCTATTTATTACTTTTTATTTTTCAGTGACCAGTAGTGAATTATTTTGCAAAACATTTGATCCTTATTATGCAGTATTCTCAGGTTTCGGCTCTGATGTTGTAATGTCCTATGCCGCAATTGCTCTGCTATTGACTATTCCCGGTTCTTTCTTTATCCGACAGTTCTGGTGTAAATATGCGTGTCCTTTGGGAGCAGCTTCCAATATTTTTACGTATAGTTATGTGTTCATTGGTATTACAGCTGTTTATTTGTTGCTGGTTATGGTCTTTAAAGTGGCAATAGGCTGGCTTTGGTTATTGGGAGTTTTGACTTTAGCAGGTGCTCTTCTGGAAACATTTAAAATTAAAACAATAGGATTCTCAATCTTTAGGGTAAATCGTAATGTTGACACATGCACATCTTGCAAACTTTGCGATAAAGCTTGTCCTATGTCGATCAAGGTGTCAGTTGTTGAAAAAGTTGACAACATTGATTGCCATCTTTGTGGTGATTGTGTTGCAAGTTGCCCTGAGATAAACACCTTGAGAATTACCGGTAACAATCTGATTAATAAAAACGTAGAAGGTCATAAAAATAAGGCAACTTTATTATGGTTACCGGCTGCAGCAGTAGTTGTTTTAGTGATAGTAGGACTTGCTTTTGCTGAGAGAGTGCATATCCCCACTATAAGTCTTAAGTGGGGGAATGGATTGCAGATGGATGAAGCTGGAATATATGAACAGGCAGGTTTGACAAGTATTAAATGTTTTGGCAGTTCCATGTCATTTGCAAATCACATGAAGGAAATGGGTGGTGTACTGGGAGTAGAGACCTATGTGTCAGATAACAGTGTCAGAGTCTATTATGATAAGCAGGTTCTAACTGATGAGGATATTAAACGTGCTATTTTCACCCCGGTGAAACGTATATTCGAAGCGCCTAAGGACAACCAATCGACTATTACAATTTGCGAAGCCGCAATTGATCAGTTTTTTGACCCAAATGATGCTGAACTACTGAGTATAAGATTTATGCAACGTGAAGGCATTATGAGCATGCAAACACAATTTGGTGAGCCAGTTCATGCCTTAATCTATTATAATCCTGAATTGATAACTGTTAATGAGATTCGTACACTAATAGAAGAAAAGAAGGTTTCGTGGATTACAGATGGCGTTATGAATGAGGCAAAAACATCCTTCAAGGTTTCTTCAATCAATGAGAAGGAAAATGTGCCCATTAAGCAATATATTGACCGTCTATATGATCCCGTCAGCATGACTTTCAATAGTATAGAGACCTATGCCAGCAATCAGCTTGATACTTTGTCATTTGATTTTCCACAAGGCGCAGATCCCGATTTGGCTGACATGCCTTATTATCTGCTTAGTCATCTCAGCAACAATAGAGGCATAGTTGGGTTTGCAACCCAATCTTCTGATAAAGGGATGATTATTAATCTTACGATAGTAGATGACCTTATTAAGAAGGATGAAGTAACTGATCTCATTAATAGCCCTTTACTAAATGTACATCTTAGTGATGGTACAATGCAAACAATTAAAAATCCTTATAAATTTTGATTACTTGCAGGTGAGAAACGTTATGTAAATATTTATATAGGCTGAATAGCTGAAGCCATTGTTGGTGTAATAGAAATATTTATCTTTGCCCAACAAATTGGGATGTTAGCTCAGTTGGTTCAGAGCATCGCCTTGACAGGGCGGGGGTCACTGGTTCGAGTCCAGTACATCCCACTTATTTTCCACAAGAAGCCTTGATTATCAAGGCTTCTTGTGTTTTTGATCAAATCAGACTATTTTTCTATTCTGGTTGAGTATATGGTAGTGTTCCCTGATGAGCTGGTTTTTCTTCCTCTACACCCAGAATTTCAATGACTACGTAATTGCTCATACCACGCCATGGAATGGGATGTAGATATTCTTTATACCGAAGTTCAACAATTCGGCCGCCATTACGCTCCAATATGGCTGCTATGCTGTCATCTGTAACACTGAATTCAAATTCATTGCTTTGCATAGCACCAGGAGACTGTGTTTTAAAACCTTCCTGAATTAGTCGACCTTCCCACGTCTTGAAGACATACCCCTTCTTAACGAAGAAATTAAGATTTCCGGCCTTTACTCCCTCTCCAAATACAAAGTAGTAGCGCCACCATACAAATACAGACAATGCCAGGATAATCAGAATGGTGATAAAGAATACAGTTTTACGTTTCATGAATATGGATGTTTTGATTTAAGTTCAATCTCTGAAGCAAAGAATATTTTCTTTGTTATAGGCAAAGATAGTTAATTGCAATGTAAGCCTATGGCAAACTGCATCTTTCAAGGCTAAGCAAAGATAATGATCTTTGTAAAAAAAGCAACTGGCAAGAAAACTGCCAATGGGTGCCAATAGATGCCAATGGGTGCCAAATCAGATATGATGGCAGACTTTTCCAATATTGATAAAAGTAATTTGCAGCCGGCGTTCAGAATTCGGAAGAATTGCCTATAATACTTCCTTAATGTTCCCTTTTGCACCTCTTCGCCCTTTCTTAAGGTACGCTCTGCCTCCTCTTCGTATCCGCTAGGGGTAAAACCCAAAGCGGCTCCTTAGTTGGGGCGAAGCGAAGGTGAAGAGATGAAAAAGGAATCCCAACTCAATCCTTAACCAAGCTTCTGGGGCCGTTAGAGATGCCAGGCATGGTGTCTCTAAATTCCCTGTTCTTATTACAAATTCTACCGGGATAAATGGATGTGGACCCTGGGCGCTCAACAAAACTTATCCCGACTAGTCAGGATAACCTGGAAACAAGAACAACAAAGTATGTCGGAATGGTAAGCTGATGATACTACTGCTTTTCTTCTCAGCACAAGTAGCCGACAGATCAGCGCTAACATTTATGGATTGAAGAATGAGAACTGAACGAATGAAGGGATGAGACTGCCTCAATACGTGATTCAATATTAAATTCACTCCATACATTTTGCTGCTACGATAAAGAATTTTGTTGCCTAAAATTGATAATTTTGCACTTCTTCAATTTTTATATCCAATTATGAAACGACACTATCTTATTACAGCCATTTATTTAATAATGGCATTACCTGTTTTATTGAATGCTCAGAACGGGACAAATAATTTCACCTTGGACGATCTTCTTAAATCAAGAATATTCAGATCTCAGGGAATAAATGAAATAAGGTCAATGAATGACGGATTGCATTATACAGTTCTTTCTGATGATTATACGTATGTTGAGAGATTTGCCTATAAAACAGGCAAATCAGATGCCATTGTTTTTGATATAAAGAATTTTGGAAATGATGATGTCAAGATGATCCTTGATTATGAGTTTTCCAACGATGAAACAAAATTGCTAATCCAAACCAGTTATGAACCTATTTATAGACGTTCCTTCAAAGCGGACTACTATGTTTTTAACATAAAGGATAAAACTCTTAAACCACTGTCAGCTAAAGGCAAACAACAGTTGGCAACATTTTCACCTGATGGTCAGAAGGTAGCATTTGTAAGAGATAACAACTTATTTATAGTGGATTTGGCGAAAGGAGAAGAGAGGCAAATTACCAATGACGGTAAATTCAATGAAATTATAAATGGTGCTCCAGACTGGGTATATGAAGAAGAATTTGAATATAATAAAGCATTCAGTTGGTCGCCTGACAGCCGTAGATTGGCTTATATAAAATTTGATGAGCGAGGTGTTAAGATGTTTAATATGACAATGTTCCAGGGGGCAAAGCCTTCAATCGATGAAAATGCCCTCTACCCTTCGAATTCACAATTCAAGTATCCAAAAGCCGGTGAGGACAACTCAATAGTTACCACACATATTTATGACATGGTATCTGGCAATACACTTCGTGCAAATACAGGTGCTGAAAAAGATCAGTACTTGCCTCGGATAATGTTTACCAATGATCCTGAATTGTTAGCCGTCCTAAGGCTGAATCGCTTGCAGAATTTACTTGAAATACTTGGTGTCAGTGTCAAGACCGGTGCTAGCAAAATACTATATTCCGAAAGCAATGACCGTTACATTGATGAGGGCAACTTTGACAATATTAAATTCCTTCCGGAAAAAGGAGCCTTTGTAATTACAAGTGAAAAAAGCGGATGGACACATCTTTATAAATGTGATTACATAAATGGACAAACCACACCTATTACCAGTGGAGAATTTGACGTTACTTCTTATTACGGTTACGATCCTGTAGAACATGTTCATTATTATCAGGCTGCAGCGGTTAATCC
>JAEYXG010000276.1 GCA_023428585.1 Bacteroidota bacterium | reverse complement strand
GATCAGGGCATGGTACGTTCGTTTCAGGGGTAATTGCTGCGAACCGTGGTAATGGAATTGGAATTGATGGTATCTCTTCAAATGTAGAGATCATGGTTTTAAGAGTTGTGCCTGATGGTGATGAACGCGACAAGGATGTTGCGTTGGCTATAAGATATGCTGTTGACAATGGGGCAAACATAATCAACATGAGTTTTGGCAAGTACTACTCTATTTACAATGAAATGATGGAAAGCGCCATTCGTTATGCCGATGATCATAACGTACTAATGATCAAATCAGCCGGAAATGAATCTGATAATTTGGATATTATTGAATGTTTCCCAACAAACAAGTATAAAGATGGAGGTATGGCAAAGAACTGGATTAATGTTGGCGCCACATCAAATAAATCAGGGAAGAATTTCTGCGGTCCATTCTCAAATTATGGCAAGAATTCCGTTGATGTATTTGCACCTGGGGTAAATATAGTATCTCTTAGTCCGGAGAAAAGGTATAATATGGCAAATGGCACCAGCTTTTCAGGTCCTGTAGTTGCCGGTGTTGCAGCGCTTGTATGGTCCTACTTCCCTGAATTGACAGCTTATGAATTAAAGACAGTATTGCTTGAATCAGTTAATGAATACGATAAATTGAAAGTTATAGTGCCTAACAAACAAGGCAAGAAGGAAAAAACAAAGTTCAAGGAATTGTCAATTACCGGTGGAACCATAAATGCATACAATGCAATTAAAGCAGCTTCTTCCACTAATTAGAGATACTGGATTGGCTATTAAATCCTTTTAATAATAGCAGTAATAAAACAGCCCTTTCAATTATTCATTGAAGGGCTGTTATATTATTTGTAAAGTACCCCGGGCCGGGATCGAACCGGCACGAGCTTTCGCTCATCGGTTTTTGAGACCGACGCGTCTACCAATTCCGCCACCAGGGCAAATGACACTGCAAAGATAATAACATTTTACAACTATAAACCAACAGCCAATAAAAAGTGAGTCGAGACACACAAATTTCTATTTACGCAATGTAAAAGGGACCTTCTGGCCTATATGCACAACTTATTATTAAACTGTTTATCACTTTCTTCCAAAGTCTGCATAGATCTCTCCCCATTCTGAAGTCTTCCATTTTAGGACGGGATTGTCATAACTATTAACTTTTAGCCAGTATTCAGCCCTCTCAACCAGTTCAAAAAGCTGCCTATTAATGTTGTTTCTTTCAAGTTTGGTATTGGCTTTCTTATCGCGAACCCATTTAATGGCAGTCACTGAATCACTATAAATTGGAATAGACAAACCTCTTTTTTTCAGGTATCCCAGGCCATGCACAATTGCCAGAAATTCACCAATGTTTACCGTGCCTTCAGGGAAGGGTCCCTGGTGAAATATTTTTTTCCTGTCAGCGGTTCGTACTCCCTGATACTCCATTACACCAGGATTACCGGAACAGGCTGCATCAACTGAAATACTGCTTAGTATAGGCACTCCTGCACTGCCTTTTGAGGCGTCCTTTACTTTTGGCTTATTATAAGCCGGGGGACCTGCAGCGAATGCTTCCTGAGCTTCACTTTCAGTTTCAAATGATTTATAACGGGCTGTTTCAAAACCCTTTATCTGCTCTTCACACTCCTTCCAATTATTGAAAATGCCTGTTTCTCTGCCTCTCCAAACTACATAATACTTTTGCTTTGCCATCATTTGTTGCTTATCAATACAAATGTACAAACTCAATCCGGCAGTTTTGTATTTTTGCAAACAAACATGTTGATTATGCGTAAACCTCTGATAATTTACTCATTATTAATTACAATGGTTCTCTTATCTTGTCAAGGGAGTACTGTGTTTCGTGAATTCCAGAAATTTGAAAATTATACTTGGGGGCGGTTTGACAAGATTATTTTCAACATCCCAATTGAAGATGAAGGTATTATTGCTGATATCACCCTTTCAATCAGGTATTTGGAGCAGTATCCTTATGTTGACTTACCTATGAATATCATTCTCTCAACTCCGTCAGGTGAGGAGCGAATCATAGAGAAAACCATAATGATCAAAGATACCGATGGGAATTTTAAAGGTACAGTGGCAGGGAGTTATTGGGATCTTGAAGAGTTACTGTGGGATAACTTTATTTTCACTAAACCAGGGAATTATGTTATTGAGATTGAAAATCTTAATCCGCGACCCGGAATTCCTGCTTTGGTTGATATTGGATTAATAGTTAAGAAATAGTGTTCACTTTACTATATTTTAAAGTCATAATCCCGTTATTTACAAGATATAACTTTCAGGGACTATTTGCCACACAATATTTCCTCTGATGAGATTCTGTCTCTTTTCAATTGCTCTATGAGATTTTCCAGGTTTTCGAACTTTTGCTCATCTCTGATTCGCTCTATAAGCTTAACCGTAATTTTTTCATAGTAAATATCCTCATTGAAATCGAAGATATTGGTTTCAATCGTCAATTGGCGGGTGTTTATAGTAGGCCTTATTCCAATATTGGTCATTCCGTTATATTCCCTGTTTCTGATAAGCACTTTTGATGCATATACACCCATTGAAGGAATAAGTTTATAAGGGTCTTCAATAAATAAGTTTGCGGTGGGATATCCCAATCTTTTTCCTATTTGATTACCCCGTATCACACTTCCACTGACCTCGTATGGCATATACAATAGTTCGCCTGCCATTTTAACATCGCCTTCAAGAAGCAGAGTTCTAATAATAGATGAACTCACTCTCTGAATACCGTATTCAACCGCATCAACATTTATAACCTTAAACCCATATTTTTTACCTGATTCTATAAGTTGTTGAAGGTTACCACTCCGATTACGACCAAATCCATGATCGTAACCAATAATAACTACCGAAGGATTAATTATATCAACAAGCAGTTTAATGAACTCCTCTGCCTTCAAATCAGAGAACTTAACAGTAAACGGTATTTCAATGAGGTGTGATATGCCGAGATTCTCAATGATTGTTCTCTTTTCAGTTCTGGTATTAAGTAAAGAGACTTCTTGCCCTAAAACAATTCTTGGATGAGGGTAAAAGGTAACTACAGCACTGTCACTATTGTGTGCTATTGCCTGTCGAACAGTTTCTTCCAGTATAACCCGGTGTCCGGCATGCACTCCATCAAAAGTTCCAATAGTAATTACCGGATTATTAATCTTAATTGGAGCTGAGATATCGGTTATTATCTTCACAATAAGTTTCAGGCTTTAATCAGTTCTTGTTCCAATAAAATGGCTGCTATCTGCACGGCATTGGTTGCGGCACCTTTACGAAGGTTATCAGCTACAATCCACATATTTAGTCCATTAGGAATTGAAAAATCTCTTCTAATTCTACCTATAAATACCTCATCTCTTCCTTCAGTATATTTTGGCATTGGATAAACCGCCCTATCGGTATCATCTTGTAAAACAATACCTTTGGTGGAATCCAAAGTATCAATAACATCTTCCAGTTCAAAGGGCTTCTCAAACTCAATATTGACTGATTCTGAGTGCCCCCCAGTTACAGGTACTCGAACCACGGTTGAGGTGATTGCTATTGATTGATCACCAATAATTTTTCGTGTTTCGTTTACAAGTTTATCTTCTTCTGTTGTATAGCCATCTGCTGTAAAACTTCCACCGTGTGGAATTACATTCAGGTCAATGGGGTGTGGATAGACTTTAACGCTGCTAATTCCCTGCCGTTCGTCAAGTAGTTGTTTCAGCGCCTTAGCCCCGGTGCCGGTCACACTTTGGTAGGTGGATATTACAACCCTCCTGATTCCATATATTTTATGCAGCGGTGCTAGAGCTACAACCAATTGTATTGTGCTGCAATTAGGATTTGCAATTATCTTGTGTGAAGCTTTAAGTATTTGTCCGTTAACTTCCGGCACCACCAGAGGTATATCCTCCTCCATTCTCCAGGCCGAAGAATTGTCAATAACTACACAGCCTTGTTTGGCAAATAAGGGCGCATACTCCCTTGATGCTTCTGATCCAGCTGAAAACAATGCAATATCCGGCTTTTGCTTCAATGCATCAGTCACAGAACATACCTTATAATTATTGTTCTTGAAACTTATATCCTTACCTATAGATTTTTCCGATGCAACTGGTATAAGGCTTTCAATTGAGGTCAATGGTATGTATTTCCCTTCATTCAGCACTTTTACCATCACACTTCCCACTAGACCAGTGGCACCAATAACAGCTATTTTCATTAATGTGGAATATTTATATTGATGAAATTCAGTATAATAACAATTATATCGACAGCGGTATCAATCTTAGAATTTCTGCGCAAAAGTAATTATAAACACAATCTCTTTATAATCTAATTTCAGATACATCGAATCGGCTTAGATATTTAGCTAATTTTACAGCCTGATTACTCCTTCTTATGAAAAAACTAGTTGCTCTACTACTTTTAGCACCTTTAATCTCCCGTGCCCAACTTAATGAAAGCTTTAGTGATGGCAATCTAAACCAAGGCGTTGTTTGGATGGGCGAAACTTCAGATTTTAAAGTAAACGACAATTTACAACTTCAATTAAATTCCTCGGGTGAAGGTTACTCCTATCTATCAACAAGTGTTGATGGAAATTTGCTTTTCGAGTGGAATATTTGGGTAAAGCTATCTTTTAGCCCTTCTGACAACAATCAAGTGATAATATACCTCATTTCTGATAACCCTGATCTCACTCAACCTCTTAGCGGTTATTACATTAGAGTTGGCGAATCAGGTTCAGATGATGCCATTGAACTCTATCGACAGGAGCAAAGCGATCACATCCTTGTTGCCAGGGGAAATAGTGGTATATTCAGTGATGCTTCAACCATTAGGATAAAAATAACCAGAGATGATGGGCATTGGCAAATATTTGCTGATCCAAACGGCAATTCCAACTATATTTTTGAAGCAGCAGGCAATGATGAGCAATGGAAAAATTACTCCTATTTTGGCCTCGTGTGCAAGTACACTTCCAGTAATGCCACCAAGTTTTATTTCGATGATATTTATGCAGGCTTGTTGAATATTGATAATGACCCTCCCATTTTGATCAAGCACCTATTATCCGGTTCATCAGGCATTGATTTATACTTTAATGAGCCTATGCAATCATTATCCTGCCAACAAGTATCCAATTACATTGTGAATAATGATTTCGGTATTCCTTTGGCAGCAGGCATCGAACCTGATGATCGGTCGGTTGTACACCTTCTGTTCCAGGATGATTTTTCTGAAGAAACAAACTATGAACTTTCCATAAGCAATCTTAAGGACATTGCCGGCAACACGATCACACCAGTTACGATAACATTTGCATATCACCAGCTTAATTCATTTGATATCGTTATCAATGAGATTATGCCAGACCCCAATCCAGTAGTAGGTCTTCCTGACTGCGAGTATCTGGAATTGTATAATCGTTCATCTCATGCGATTTCGCTGCACGATTGGCATCTTAGCCTTGGAGATTCAAGGAAGGTCATTCCCGAAGTATCTATCCCTCCAAAGGGATATCATCTTCTAACCAATACAGGTAATGATTCCCTTATGAAAATTTATGGCAGTGTTTCAATTATACCGGGATTTTCACTAAGCAATGCAGGAACAACTGTGACCTTGACTGATAATAATAATACAGTGATTCATTCCATTAATTATGATGAGAATTGGTATCATGACACATTCAAGGATGATGGAGGCTGGTCAATTGAGCAGATTGACTTTAATAATCCTTGTGGTTCATATGATAACTGGTGTGCAGCCATAGGTAGGGAGGGAGGGACACCCGGTACAATAAATTCAGTATATGCCCACAATCCTGATTCTATCTGTCCTCACATTGAATACGTGGCATCGACAGCGGCAAACTCCATCACAATATTTTTCAGTGAGATAATGGATACCATTGATGCCAGTTATCCAAATAACTATTTTGCAGACCATGGACTTGGTTACCCTGTTGATGTTCTTTTGAATCCTCCACAATATAATGCAGCAACGCTGGTATTCAATAATCCCATCCTCATCGATACGGTTTATAGTTTAACCTTTAGTGCTGAGCTGAATGATTGTATGGGGAATCTACTTAAGGGAGAAACCATTGAATATTTTGGGATTGCAAAAGAAGCTGCTCCCAATGACATCGTTATAAATGAATTATTATATGATCCCCGAACCTCCGGAGAAGAATTTATTGAGCTTTACAATCGTAGCAACAAAATTCTGGAACTAAATGATTTTTGGATTTCCGAACGCGATGAAGTATCAGGTGAGATTAAAACCCTAAATCCTATATCCAAAGAAGGACGGTTGTTCTTCCCCGGAGATTATATTGTTGTTACAAAAGATCCCGAATTGCTCATCTCAGAATATTTCACGCCAAATCCAGGGGTATTTATTAAAATGGAGTCATTCCCTTCACTTTCAAATTCTGGAGGAATTCTTGGAATATTGAATGCTGATAGAGCAGTAATTGACGAATTTACCTATAATGAAGAACTGCACTATGATTTGTTGAACATAACCAAAGGTGTCTCACTTGAAAGAATCAACTACAACAAACCTACAAATGAAACCGACAATTGGCATTCAGCGGGTCAGAATGTTGGATTTGCAACCCCGGGTTATCGAAACTCTCAATTTATGGTGGTAGAAAACTCCAGCAATATCATAACTATCGAACCTCAGACATTCTCTCCTGATAATGATGGATATCAGGATTTTTTATCCATATTGTGTCAGTTTGACCAACCGGGTTATGTAGTTTCTATCAGGGTATTTAACAGTAATGGTCGCTTAATACGATTATTGGCAGGTAATTATCCGGCAGGAACCAACTGCACCCTTACATGGGATGGTATCAACTCCGATGGTGAAAAAGCGCCCTCAGGTATTTATGTAATTTATACTGAGATCTTTAATCTGATGGGAGAGGTTAAACGCTTTAAAGATGTTGCAGTAATATCAGGTTACTGATTATCAATAAACACCCTACCAAATAAAGATCACAAGCCAAACTAAACATCCGGGGCAAAATTAGGTTACCAAACATTTTTTCTCGTGTCTTGTTAATTCGTTAAACAAAATACTATGAAGAAAAAGTGGATACTTATCCTTGGTTCGTTTGCAATCATTGGAATTATTGCAGCCTTGCTGGTATATATATTTGTGTATAATAAACAGCAACCTGATTATTCAAAGGCTAAACCAGATTTTACAATCAACGGCGCACAAATATTCAACGAGTTCAGAAATAATCCTGACGCTTCTGCTGAAAAATACAATGGCAAGGTATTGGCTATTGAAGGCAATCTTAATAGTGTAGAAAGAACAGATTCATTGACAATTGCAGTATTCGCCATTGAAGAGGGAATGTTTGGTGATGAAGGAATCAGGTTTGCCTTCATTCCTGAATTTGCTGCAAAGATAGCATCCATACCACCTGAATCACTTGTTACCATCAAAGGATATTGTACCGGCTTCAATGAAACTGATATTATTATGGAACATTGTTCATTGGTAGAATAAACGCATTCCAAAATACGTCAAGCAACAAATTATCAACTTGTTGCCCACCGATTATCCACTAAACATTAGTCGGAGAATATTGTTATTAATCGAAATCAACTTAACACTTACAGCCTTATGAAACAAATATTTTTATCACTGCTCTTGATTACCTTCATGGTTTCAGGAGTGCAGGCACAGAAATACATCACCAAAACAGGTCATATTCGTTTTTTCTCAACTACACCAATGGAGGATATCGAAGCGCACAATCGTCAGGTTAACGCGGCTCTTGATGCACAGACAGGAGAATTGGTATTTAAAGCCATGATGAAGTCCTTTCAGTTTGAGAAAGCTCTTATGCAGGAGCATTTTAATGAGAATTATGTTGAGTCAGACAAATTTCCCAATTCTACCTTTAAAGGTAAGATAGTAAATATCAAAGATGTAGATTTTGCGAGAGATGGCAAGTATGAAGTGACCATTGAAGGAGACCTAACAATTAAGGATGCCACTAATAAAATAAAAGAGAAAGGGACATTGGAAATCAATGGCAACAAGGTTATAGGTCTTTCGACGTTCAATATTCTTATTGCTGACTATAATATCAAAATACCAGCTGCCGTTGCCAATAATATAGCTAAAAGCATAAGAATTGATGTTGATGTCAATATGGAGAAAATGGCAAAATAAGAAATCATACCTTCCTGGAAAGCACAAGTCAATAAATTGACTTGTGCTTTCTTATTTTATTTATTTCGGGTTTTGAAAACGCGCACAATTATTCTGATACATAAACTGTACTTAACAGGGAACACATTTTTTTACTACTTTCGTACCCTATATTCCAGTTATGTCAGGCAACGAAGATAAATCCAGTCAGAAGAGGCTGCAGGCTTCAACAGTTACAACTATCATCAGCATCTCCTTGGTATTGTTTATGTTAGGATTGTTAGGATTAATAATTCTTCATGCGGGCAAGTTATCAGATTATGTTAGAGAAAATATTGGTTTCTCAGTAATCATCAAGGAAGAAATCAAAGAACCTGCCATTCTGGAATTCCAGAAAAAACTTGACACCGAGTCATTCGTAAAATCTACCGACTATATTACCAGAGAACAGGCAGCAGAAGATCTGACCAATGAATTAGGAGAAGATTTTGTTGATTTCCTCGGATATAATCCACTGCTCCCATCAATTGATATCCGTTTAAACGCAGATTATGCCAACAACGATAGTCTGAAGATACTTGAAAGCAAATTACTGGCCAACAATGTGGTCAAGGAAGTTTTCTACCACAAATCACTGGTTGACATGGTAAACCGTAACATCAAGCGTATAAGTCTGGTAATATTATCATTCAGCCTTGTCCTCTTACTCATTTCCATTGCATTGATCAACAACACCATAAGATTGAGTGTTTATAGCAAGCGCTTTATCATTAAAGCCATGCAACTTGTTGGAGCAACACGTACCTTTATTAGTAAGCCATTCATACTGAAGAGTTTATTGCACGGATTGATCAGCTCAATAATAGCAATAATACTATTAGGAGTCGTATTGTACTTTTCACGAAGAGCGCTTCCTGAACTTGTTGATCTTCAGGACATCGATCTTTTTCTTAGTCTCTTTGGAATAGTCATGGTGCTGGGTTTATTGATTACAGGATTGTCAACTTTATTTGCTGTAGGTCGCTATCTCAACCTCAAATCATATAAGGTACATTAGATCCTCCACCCTATAATTGGTGGCATTTAAGAATATTATAACCGAATAAACATTTACAACATGGACACTAATAAACCCAAGACACAACCTGCAGAAGCCAAGAAGAGTGTTGACAAGGCAAATACAACACAATTTGCTTTTGAAAGGGAGAACTACAAATGGATGCTTATCGGCCTGGCTCTCCTTGTTGCCGGTTTCCTTTTAATGATTGGTGGAGGCTCTGACAATCCGCAGGAATTCAATAAAGCAATCTTTAATTTTCAGCGACTCACCCTGGCTCCGTTATTGATCATAGCAGGTTATGTTGTTGAAATCTTTGCAATAATGAAGCGTCCGCGCGACTAGGCGTTATTTGTATGAGCATTTTTGAAGCAATTATTATTGCCATTGTTGAAGGTATTACTGAATTCCTTCCTGTTTCATCTACCGGTCACATGATCATTACCCAAGAACTCCTTGGGATGACTATTGACGATTTCGTAAAGGCATTTACCGTGAATATTCAATTTGGTGCCATTCTTTCTGTAATAGTACTCTATTGGAAAAGATTTTTCCAGAGTATGGATTTTTACTATAAGCTATTTATTGCATTCATACCTGCAGCAATTATTGGATTCCTTATGATGGATGTAATTGACCGAATGCTGGGTAGTGTATTAATAGTGGCAATCATGCTTGTAGCCGGTGGAGTTGTTCTCTTGTTTGTCGACAAGTGGTTTCAGAAGCCAAATGAGAATCAGGAGATGAGCTACAAAACAGCATTCAGAATAGGTCTTTTTCAATGTATTGCAATGATACCGGGTGTATCACGCTCAGCAGCTACCATTATTGGAGGCATGTCGCAAGGACTGAACCGTAAGAATGCAGCTGAATTCTCCTTCTTCCTTGCCATACCTACCATGTTTGCAGCCGCTTCCTACAAGTTGCTCAAGAACTATGAGATCATTACAAGTCAGAATATTTCAACATTATTGATTGGCAATCTGGTTGCCTTTATTGTAGCTATGATTGCCATAAAGACCTTTATTGCACTGTTGACCCGGTATGGTTTCAAGATGTTTGGCTACTATAGAATAATTGTCGGTCTGGTTATTATACTGATGCGTTCATTGGGATATGATCTCAGCCTCGCCGAATAGCCTGTTCATATCACCAATCCACACAATATAGTTAACAATATTAAACCAATTTATGGCTTTTGATTTTGAAGTAGGTGAAGTACTATTGGTAAACAAGCCTTTAAAATGGACATCTTTTGATGTAGTAAATCGTTTAAGGATTTCCATACGTGAGAGTCTAGGCATCAAGAAACTTAAAGTTGGGCATGCCGGTACACTTGATCCCTTGGCTACCGGCTTATTGATACTCTGTACCGGACGATATACCAAGAAAATAGATGAATATCAGGCACAGGAGAAGGAATATTCAGGCACTTTCCGTTTAGGTGCCACCACCCCATCTTTTGATCTGGAGCACGAAATAGATGCTGAATATGAATATGGCCACATCACACCGAAATTGATATTGGATGTTGCTGCTCGCCTTACCGGTGAAATCCAACAGATACCACCGGCATTTTCAGCAATTAAGATCAATGGCCGTCGTGCTTATAAGTTTGCCCGTAAAGAAAAGGAATTGAAACTTGATCCACGTCCAATCAATATCAGTGAATTTGAAATCACGGGAATACAATTACCCGATGTCCATTTCAGAATAGTGTGCAGTAAAGGCACCTATATCAGGTCACTGGCACGTGATTTCGGACAGGCATTACAGAGCGGTGCACATCTAACGGAACTGCGCAGGTTGCGTATTGGGCGTTTTAAACTCTCTGATGCGTGGGATCTTACTGATCTTGTTGAAGAAGTTAAAGCTCAGTCTTCATCTCAGGCTCCTCCTGAACATCAGCAGTAGAGTCATCGGGTTTCTTGGCGAAGAACTGTTTCTGGAAAAGCACCATTAATATAACGCCTATTGTTATCGATGAGTCAGCTATATTGAAAACCGGACGGAAGAACTGAAACTCGCCGCCACTAAGATAGGGTATCCAATCAGGATACGTTCCACTGATAATAG
Source organism: Bacteroidota bacterium (assembly GCA_023428585.1). Taxonomy (GTDB): domain Bacteria; phylum Bacteroidota; class Bacteroidia; order Bacteroidales; family Lentimicrobiaceae; genus Lentimicrobium. The sequence goes on along the minus strand of JAEYXG010000276.1, from coordinate 7,750 downwards.
GGAAGTAAAGCATATCAACAACCTTACCATGAAGGAATGTGCCATAACCTCCCTCGGGAGGCATGAATTGTGCAACTTCAAAGTAATTGCTGCTGCTGAAAATCATACCATAAAAAGCACTATCGATCATATTCCCCATTGCACCAGCAAGAACAAGTGAAAGGCTGACCAATACTAGGTTTGAAACCTTTTGGCGTGTTAACTTATAAATATATACAACCAAAACAGTTATAGCCACAAGTCTGAATAAACTGAGTATCAGTTTACCGTAACTGCCTGAAAACTCCAAACCAAATGCCATTCCAGGATTTTCAGTAAAATGTATGATGAACCAGTCACCAAAAACATTGAATTCCTGACCTAAACTCATGTTAGTTTTAATCCAAAACTTGAAAACCTGATCAATAAACAGGATAACAGCAACAATAAGCAATGATTTTTTCAAGGTACTCTTAGGGCTTTGTTTGGTTTAGTTTAGCTTCAATAGAAAGTGTAGCATGTGGTACAATACGCAGACGCTCTTTGGAGATGAGCTTCCCTGTAACCCTGCATATTCCATATGTCTTATTTTCAATTCTTATAAGAGCGTTTTCAAGTGCAGTAATAAATTTGTCCTGACGAGCAGCCAGTTTACTATTCTCCTCCTTTGAATTCACCTGGTAACCTTCTTCAAGAACTTTAAAAGTAGGTGAAGTATCGCTTATATCATGCTCATTACTATTGGCGAATGCCTCGGTAAGCATTTTAAGGTCACGTCTGGCTTTTTCAAGTTTTTCAAGTATTATTTGCTTGAACTCTTCAAGTTCTTCATCAGTATACCTGTTCTTTACATTCTCATCCTGGGTTTCTGCGTTTTTCATAGCCACAACTAAGTTAATTCGTGTATATCTTTATCATTCGTTCAGGTCATTTTCATGACACTGATGGCAGCCTTCAATTCATCTGCCAAATCAACCACAATACGACTCGATGGTTCAATAACATCTGTCAGTTCCAGCGATGTAGCCAGTGTTTCTGAACAAATATAATCATTATTACGACTAATTGCACCATTTAAAGTTTCGTTTTTTTCAATAGTAAGAACTATCTTGTCGGTCACTTCAAATCCTTTATCCTTTCTAATATTCTGAATCCTATTCACCAATTCCCGTGCCAGTCCTTCCTCCCTCAACTCTTCGGTAACTGTGATATCAAGGGCAATTGTCAAATTACCACTGGATGCAATTACCCAACCGGGAATATCTTCAGTAATAACCTCCAGATCACCTTCAGTTAAATCCACTTGCACGCCCTCAATTATAAGTGATAGAGCGTGGTTCTTTTCAAACTCATCTATTTGCGTCTGGCTTATTTCTGTAAGGGCTAAGGCAAGTTGCTTCATCAGTTTTCCATACCTTGGTCCTAATGCCTTGAAGTTTGCTTTAGCTTTCCTAACAAGGATTCCCTCGCTGCTAATATACTCAATGTTTTTAACATTTACTTCAGAAAGTATAAGATTTTTAACAGCCTCAACCTTACTCTTCATTACATCAGTTGATATGGGTATAATGATTCGCTGCAACGGCTGGCGCACCCTTATACGGTGTTGTTTACGCAATGACAATACCATAGAGGAGACCTCCTGGGCCAACTGCATCCTTTCCTCCAGATTCTTGTCAATCATATCGGGGTGTGAAACAGCAAAATCGGCCAGATGAACAGATTGCGCCTCGTTCTTTCCGGTTATACCATTGAGGTCTCTGAATAGTCTATCACTGAAAAATGGAGCTATTGGAGCTGAAAGTATTGCCAGTGTTTCTAAACAGGTGTAGAGTGTTTGATATGCTGATATTTTATCGGAAGTGTATTCACCTTTCCAGAAACGACGTCTTGACAAACGAACAAACCAGTTACTCAAGTGCTTATCAGTAAAATCAGCAATAGCCCTGCCGGCCTTGGTTGGCTCATACTCGGCATAATGTGCATCAACCTCAGCAACCAAACTATTAAGCTCAGATAATATCCATCTATCAATCTCAGGCCTTAAGCCATATTCCACTTCGGGTTCTGAATATTTGAATTTATCGATATTGGCATAAAGTGCGAAGAAATTGTAGGTATTATACAGCGTTCCAAAGAACTTGCGTTGTACCTCCACTATACCATCAAGATCAAATTTCAAATTATCCCATGGTTGAGCATTGGTAATCATATACCAACGAGTGGCATCAGGGCCATACTTCTCAATTGTATCAAACGGATCCACAGCATTGCCAAGACGCTTTGACATCTTATTACCCGCTTTATCGAGCACCAAACCATTAGAGACAACAGTTTTAAATGAAACCGAGTCGAAGGCCATAACCGCAATGGCATGCAGAGTAAAGAACCAACCACGGGTCTGATCTACACCTTCAGCAATGAAGTCGGCCGGGAAATACTCATTCAGATTAGCTTCATTTTCAAAAGGATAATGGAATTGGGCAAAAGGCATTGCACCTGAATCAAACCACACATCAATAAGGTCGGTCTCGCGGAACATCTTCTTGCCGGTGGGTGAAACAAGTATAATATCATCAACGTAGGGTCGGTGCAAATCAAAAGTATTATAGTTCTCATCAGAATAGTCATCTGATTTGAAACCGGCCAAAGGATTGGAAGACATAAAACCCGCTTCCATTGATTTTTCAATAGCTTCCTTAAGTTCAGCAACCGAGCTGATACAACGCTCTTCCGTTTTATCTTCCGAAACCCATATTGGCAGTGGCGTACCCCAGTAACGTGAACGGCTTAAGTTCCAGTCAAGCAGATTCTCAAGCCAGTTGCCAAACCTGCCGGTACCGGTTGATTCTGGTTTCCAATTGATTGTCTTGTTCAGCTCAATCATCTTGTCGCGATAGGCAGTTGTACGAATAAACCAAGAGTCAAGCGGATAGTAAAGCACAGGCTTATCGGTTCTCCAGCAGTGAGGGTATGAGTGTTCGTATTTCTCTGATTTAAATGCCCTGTTTTCCTTCTTGAGCTTTATTATTATATCAATATCAACATTTTGCTCATTGGCAGGATTATAATCGGGTGCATATTCGGCTTTTACATACCTGCCGGCGAATTCGCCCATCTCATCCGTGAATTTACCCTGCTTGTCAACTAGTGTCAGGGCGCCTATTCCGTTTTGAGCAGCTACTTTAAAGTCGTCTGCACCAAAGCTGGGGGCAATATGCACTATACCGGTACCATCTTCAGTAGTAACAAAATCACCGGTAACTACTCTAAAAGCATCCCCTTCAGAAGGCTGTGCATAAGGCAGCAATTGCTCATAACGAATTCCTTCAAGTTCAGCACCGGTAAAAGAACCATCCACCTCGAAAGGAATATTCTTATTACCAGGTTCGTAATCAGCCAACTTCAATTCGGAATTCTTCTCTGGAAAATATCTTGATGTAAGTTCTTTAGCCAGTATTACAGTAACAGGCAGGTAAGTGTATGGATTGAATGTCCTGATTTTTACATATTCAATGCCCTTCCCCACAGCCAGGGCTGTATTACTGGGCAAGGTCCAGGGGGTTGTTGTCCATGCTATAAAAAACAACTCACCATGAAGGTTTTTGAAGAGGAAACTTGATTTCTCATCCTCAATTATCTTAAACTGGGCTACCAATGAATTATCCTTCACCATACGGTAGCAACCGGGTTGATTAAGCTCATGAGTGCTCAATCCGGTACCTGCAGCAGGTGAATAGGGTTGTATGGTATAGCCCTTATAGAGTAACCCCTTCTTATACAACTTATGAAGAAGAAACCAGAGGGTTTCCATATACTTGTTCTCAAAAGTAATGTAAGGATGCTCAAGGTCGACCCAATAACCAATTTTACGGGTCAAGTCGTCCCACATATCCTTATACTTCATAACTTCCTTACGACAGGCACGGTTATATTCATCAACTGAAATCTTGGTACCGATATCAATTTTTGTAATCCCCATTGTCTTTTCAACTGCAATCTCAATAGGCAGTCCATGCGTATCCCAACCTGCTTTCCTGTTAACCAGGTAGCCTTTCATTGTTTTATATCGACAAAAAATATCCTTGATGGCGCGAGCCATAACATGATGAATACCGGGTGTCCCGTTGGCCGAAGGTGGACCTTCATAGAAGATGAAAGGTTCAGCATTCTGACGTATTTTCAGGCTTTTTTTAAATATATCCTCCTCTTCCCATGCTTTCAAGATCTCATCACCTATTTGAGGAAGGTTAAGTTGCTTGTATTCAGGATATCGCTTCATTAATTCTCCTATCTGTAGTTGCTATTTTATAAAGAGGTGCAAAAGTACAAAAAAAATAGTTGTAAGCTAATAATGATCAATAGGTTAATTATTATAGTTTTGGCTGGTCAGAACAATGAACCGGCACTTGTTATGATCTGTTCATTACTTTCAGCAACAGCAATTTATAGTATCTTCGTTTTAACAAACACTATACACACATGATATTAAGGTTTCTACTCATCGCATTAAGCTTATCGGGTATGACAATACCACTTTTGGGGCAGGAGAATAAAGCATTGACTGTTATGTCGTGGAATATCAGACTGGACACGCAAAGCGACAGTAATAATCAATGGGCATACAGAAAAGCAGCATTCTGCAGTGAAGTCATGCTTCAATATCCAGATGTTTTGGGAGTTCAGGAAGCTTTGCCCGGACAAATGAAGGATATGAGAAAAAGCATTCGCGGATACAGGAGCCTTGGTGTAGCGCGTGACGATGGTAGGAAATCAGGTGAGTTCAGTGCACTCTTCTACAAGAAAAAAATATTGAAGCCCATACAGTCAGGTACCTTCTGGCTATCAGAAACACCCGATGTGCCGGGAAGCCGTGGATGGGATGCTGCCTGTAACCGCATTGTTACCTGGGCAATTTTCACCCATAAGCCTTCAGGAAATCAATTCATAGCCCTCAATACTCATTTTGATCATATGGGCGATGTTGCCAGAGTAGAAAGCGCCATGCTTATTATCAGTAAAATTGCTGAATTAGGAAAAAACCTCCCGGTAGTACTGACCGGTGACTTTAATGTAAATTCAAAACATAGGGCTTACCGCATCCTTACGTTTCCGGAAAATGAAGTAGTGCTTGTTGACTCCAGAGTAAGGGCCAAACAAAAAACCGGACCTGAAGTTAGCTATATAAGCTTTGATCCAAAGTTTGATTCTCCTGAATTGATTGACTTTATCTTTGTTAATGACAGCTTCGAAGTTCTTGAAAATGAAATACTCGATTTCAGAACCAAAGAAAGGTACCTCTCCGACCATTTGCCGGTAATAGTTGATCTGAAATTCAGATGATCAAATTTTCTATAATTCCAAAGTATCATCAAAAATTTAAGAATTACTCCTACTGAACCATGAATTCAAATCAAGCAACCTGAGAGCAATTAAGTCTTAAGGTTGGCATAGAGAATTGAGAGCATGGAGGTTTTATTTGCTTTTCATTTTTCTCAACTCCAGTGCAACTCCAGTTCAACTCCTGTTCAACTCCAGTAAATCAGTTATTTTACACTACTTGAACAGGACTTGCACTGGAGTTGAACTGGAGTTGATACAGATTAATCCTTAATGGAGCTTCATTACAGGGCAACAAGTCCACTTCGCATAGGCTCCCTATTGTTAAAATATCACAATTTTAAACTTCAGAAAACTAAAAAACCAAAATAGTTTTTTAGTTTTGCACTCTCAAATGAAGAACATAATGACTCCTGAAGAGAAAATAATAGAGGCAGCCATGGCAGCTTTTCAATTGAAAGGCATAAAGAGTGTAACGATGGACAGTATTGCCCAAGCGGCAGGTGTATCCAAAAGGACTGTTTATGAACTTTTCGTTGATAAGGATACGCTTGTGGTGCAGGCGCTTGGCAAGATGATCATAAGAAATAATAAATACCTGATTGACATTATAGGCAATACAAGCAATGTAATTGAGGCAATGTTTCTTATAATGGAAAAAGAGGCATTACGACGGGATGAGATGCCTCATCTGTTAATGCAGGACATGCATAAATATTTTCCATTGGTAAATGCGGCATTTTTCTCTGATCCCGAAAAGATGTGTGAGTACTCCCCTACCTATACCTTCCTCCAAAAAGGAACTGAGCAGGGTATCATCAGAAAGAATATCAATATTGAACTCGTCGACAACTTTCTGCATGAACTCTTAGGTGTAATACATACAAGTCAGAGGTTGAAACAACTCAATCCATCAAAGGAAGATATAATCAACAATGTGTTCATGCCATATTTCAGAGGAATTTGCACCAAGAAGGGCATAACACTAATGGAACAATATTTTGTCAATATGAATGAGTAAGCTGCCACTTAAAAAAAAGCCAACAATCAGCGGCAAAGATCCATAAACAAAGAACCAGAATTAATTAAACAGGTACCAATTAACTGCTCAAATAACCAATCAAGATGAAAATCAAACTAACGGGGCTACTATTACTGCTAATGTTTACCGGCTCAACAGTATTTGCCCAGCAACAACTTACGCTTACGGTAGATGAAGCTGTAAATCACGCTTTACAATATAACAAGACCCTGATAAACTCAGGACTTGCAGTTGATAAGGCACAACAGGGTATCAGAGAAGCTATTGCCAATGGACTTCCACAGGTTAATGCAAGTGTGGATTATTCAAATGCAATGGGAGCCAATATCTCCATCAGGTTCAATGAGGCAATGCCTCCAACGGAGATACCCATAAAACCTTCAAGCAATTTTAACCTGCAGGTAACCCAGCTTCTTTTTAATGGCAGCTTTATAGTCGGTGTTCAAACTGCCAAATTATACAAGGAATTGAGTGAGATCAATCTTCAAAAATCGGAAATTGACATCAAAACTCAGGTAACTAGCAGTTATTATCTGGTTCAGATCTCTGATGAGTTAAATAAGAGGCTGCAACAGAACCTGATAAACCTTCAGGAGCTATATAAAAAGACAGATGCCCTTGCCAGTGTTGGCATTATTGAGAAGAATGATGTTGATCAATTATTCATTCAGGTAAACACATTGCATAATGCTGTAAAAGCATCAGAAAGACAACTGGAGTTGGCTACCAATATGCTCCGCCTACAATTAGGAACAGATATAAATACTCAGTTGGTGCTAAGTGAGAGTTTGGAGACAATTTTAAACTCTACCGACATGGAGAAAGGTCTCATTCAGAATCTGAATTTGGAAAACAATCTTGATTTCCGTTTAATGAATCAGCAGGTAACCATTGGTAAAAAGATGGTTGATATGAAGAAATCAGCTGCATTACCTTCATTGGCAGGTTATTATTCATATACCTACAAGATCATGAAACCAGAGTTTGATATGGCTCCACCAAACATGATTGGTCTGCAGATGAACATTCCGGTTTTCTCCAGTGGATTAAGAACTGCACAAACAAAGCAGGCCTTCATTGATCTGAAATCTATTCAGAATAACAGGGATCTGGTAAGGGATCAATTGCTTTTACAGGATAAGCAGCTAAGGTTCAATCTCATAAATGCTATTGAAACAATGAATAACCAAAAAGCCAATATTGAAGTTTCACGACGTGTTTACAGCAGCCTCAAGTTAAAATATGAGCAGGGCTTGATTTCAGGACTTGATTTGATAACTGCCGATAACAATTATCTGAAAGCAGAAACTGATTATATAAGCGCTGCAATGCAATTATTAGATGCCAGGCTTCAACTTGAAAAAATGTACATAACAACCAATTAATTAA
>JAEYXG010000252.1 GCA_023428585.1 Bacteroidota bacterium | reverse complement strand
TTTCCTTTCAACCATGCGGGGATCTCTTCTGAGCAGTCCTTTTGACTTTAATGGAGGACGGAATTCAGGATTGATTTCGCATAACGCTTTTGAAATAGCTAAACGAAGTGCTTCAGCTTGTCCGGTTATACCACCACCATCAAGATTAACCTTAATGTCATAAATACCCATTGAATTGGCAACTTCCAATGATTGTGTCACTACATATTGCAGTGTTCCGGTTGGGAAATATTCTTTATAATCCCTACCATTTACAGTAATGGTACCATTGCCATCTTTCAGATATATACGGGCTACAGCAGTCTTTCTTCTGCCAAGTGTGTTGATAACGTCCATACTACTTTATTGAATTAAGATTAATCAATTGTGGTTGCTGAGCTTGATGTGGATGCTCAGTTCCAACGTAAACTTTAAGATTACGGTATATAGCATCCCCTAACTTATTGGATGGTAGCATTCCGCGTACAGCATGTTCAATTATACGTTCAGGAAATTTCTGTAATAGTTCCCTTGGAGTACTGAATCGCTGTCCACCGGGATATCCGGTATGGCGAACATATACTTTATCGTTCAGCTTTTTGCCCGTGAGCTTTATCTTCTCGGCATTTATTACAATCACATAGTCACCACAATCAAGGTTCGGTGTAAAATTCGTTTTATACTTGCCCCTTAATAAGTTGGCAACCTTGGATGAAAAACGTCCAAGCGTCTGTCCGTCTGCATCTACCAATATCCAGTTCTTCTGGATATTGTCAGGATTAGCTGACATTGTTTTATAACTTAATGTATCCATTTTGTTTAATTTAACACTTTAAAAAACGATAATAAACCGGACGTATCATCAGTATTCACGGGCATGAGAACACTACGATAATCGGTCAGCCCCTTTAATTGAAGCACTCGCTGATTGTCGGGTTACGGCCTTTCAATCAATTCATTTCCTCTAAAAAGGGGTGCAAAGGTATAGGTAAATTTTTGATTTAACAAATTTGTAGACAATTATTTATTGAGAAATATCCAGTGCGAATTCTGTCTTGCATCAACGCCTGAAAATTGACAATACTAAGAGCACTATGATAATTAAATATGCTATGTTTAAAATAAAAAGGCCGCCTGAATACAGACAGCCTTTTTTAATCTTGATTCTATAGCTAAAACTACTAAACCTTGTTAAATCACACTACACTTTAAAGGTTACTACATTCAGATTTACCATTTACGGTAGTAGTACAGCATCAATGGCATGAATTACACCATTTGTTCCCTGAACATCTGTTGCAATTACATTTACATCAGCGTTCAATTTAACACCCATGCTACTTACCACAACATTAAGATTACTACCATCCTTCAACGTTGGCACTGAGCCATTTGATACCTGTGACGATACTACATTACCTGATACAACATGGTAAAGGAGAATTGGAGTCAGCTGCTCGGCTGTCAGGTCACTGATTCCTGAAACACCAAGTACAGCAAATAAAGCAGTAAAAGCATCATTTGTCGGAGCAAATACGGTAAATGGCCCTGCTCCGCTAAGTGCATCAACCAATCCTGCTTTTACAACTGCTTCAACAAGTATGCTGAAGTTTGGGTTGTTGATTGCATGGCTAACAATATTGGCAGGTACAATAACTTTATCTATTGCATGTATAACACCATTTGATGCCATAACATCTGCTACAATTACCTTACTTCCGTCAACCTTCACATCTGAACCTTTATTAACAAACACCTTAACAGCATTATTGCCGGGGGCTGTTGTGTTAAGTGTTGTTGCATATCCTGTTGATATAGCTGACGATTTAATGTTACCTGATACTACATGATTTAATAATATTGGTTTCAATGTTGCTGCATCAATATCTGCAATTCCACTGACACCTAATTGATCAAACAACACTTCAAAAGCATCATTTGTAGGAGCGAAAACTGTAAACGGACCAGTGCCTGATAGTGCAGATGCAAGATCTGCTTTAACAACTGCTTCAACTAGTATAGAGAAACGGGCATCACCTGATGCAACTTCAACTATATTCTTTGGTTTCTCAACCTGTGGTTCCTCATCTTTTGAACAAGATGTCAGTATACTTAATGATATCATGGACATCATTACAATTCCTGATTTAAAAATCATGTTTTTCATAGGGCGATAATTGTTGATTATTTTATGTTTGTTTTGATTTACGGATATACAACAGAGGCTTTATCACTTTGTTCATTCTTTTTTGTTTTTTGTTAAACATTTATCTTGAACCTCTATTTCAATATTATTTCAATAACATCTCTATAATTATTGAAATACTCGTTCACACATCAATATCCATGGCACTAACCAAGGAAAAATACAAACTGGAAATTAAGAGTCAATTGCGATATTCTCCTCCATTGATAATAACTTGTGTATGCTATATTTTTTTTGTTGAACTTTTATCATCAAAAAGTAATCATTGCGTTCTATTGATAAAATCTAAAAAAATGAAAAACAGTTCTATACTATGGATAGGCTTCAATGTGTTCGTTCTATTGATGTTAGCGCTTGACCTAAGTGTTTTCTATCTTTTGCGGTTGATTATATTCCGGCTATATTGGCAATTACCACCGATCCATTTATTGTGTAAACCTCTAACGTGTTTGCAATTATGGGACTCAGGTCATTATATTTTGCATTGGCGGGTTCATTAAAGTACTTCACGTATTTGCATTATGGACAGTGTGGTAGCTTCCGCTATCAAAACAAAAACCGAGAAAAACCAGCCCACGTAAATGGCAGTAATAGGTTGAATGACGATAACAATTTATCAGTATCCAAAATATGAGTTGGCTACACCTAACTTGGCAATGTTAATAAGTCATCCACTCTTTTTGGAAACATGATTTCATTTGACAGTTCATCTGTCAGAATATAATAATTCCCTTTCTTTTCAACTTTTCCACTTGAGACAATCCCACGTTTTCTTTCAGGCAAACCATTTCTGAAAAGAGTTACTGGTTATACACTATTCGCCTTAAATCAAATGAGTAACTGGATTGGTTAAGTAATGATATAAAATAGTTGTTCAAAGTTGTTCAATAGTAGTTTAATAGTTATTCCTGCAATTTACTAGGCAAGGTTCATTAACTTAAAGAACAACGCGAACTTATTTTATTAAACTATATCATGATGTAAAAAGCAAGTTGCCGGATTATCAGTATGATGCTTACAAAAAAGAAATTCAAGGACTTATTTCAGAAAAATGTTGCTGCACTATAAATCAAAAAGCCCTGACTTGCCGGGCTTTTTGCTATAAAAATATCATGGGTAAATAAACTTTCTTAAACTTCGTCTCGTTGCGGAAAATGCCACTAGACTGCGCTCAGGAACCGGCTGTTGTTACTTTTTAAGGGCAAAGTCTATGGTTTTATATAACAATTACTGTAGATATTATATGAGAAATATAGCTGACCCGTTATGGGATTGGGTTTTATTAAAGTTCTCGGACGAACTTCAACTGCACCATTAATTATCCTAGTGAAATCATTAGATTCATCAAAATATGGAAATATTTGCATAAAATATATTGAATCAATTTTTAATTTATTTCCGGAACAATCCGTTTTAGGGGATGCTATCCAATAATTTACTGAATCTTTTATTAACTCTATGATATAGACTGAATTTTTTAAATGTATGTTTTTGATTTTAAAGTCACCTGAAACATGAGGATAATCAATCAAGTATTGTGAATTGTAATAAACATGTGATAAGGGTGTTAAATACAATCCTGTGATATCTTTACAGTAATATAACTGTTTACTTTCAGGAAGTCTATCAACAACAAAACCAGGACTTAATTCGATACCCCTAATTTCAGGAAGATCATGCCCATCTTTAAAAATTGAGACTAGATGTAGATAATAAACTTCATCCCTCTTTATTTTTTTAGCTTTAATCTTGAACGTTTTTTGGGAAATTATCTTATACAACGTGTCATTATTAGATGCATAAATAATATAGTGTTCTTTTTCCCTTTCTATTCTTTTTATTTTAAAAGCAGCAAAAATGGTATGAGGTGTTTGGTACTGAGCATTGGTGTTCAAGAAATTATAAAGTAAAAATAGTGTAAGATATATCTTTAAATATTTCATTATTTTATGATATTTCTGATAAAAAGTTTCTCATTGCCTTCCTTGTGAATATATAGTGAATTATTCCATTGACCATTTCCATAATAAGTTGTTGGAATAAAGTAACTTTTTTCACCAGGTCCTTCACCAGGTTGTTTAGTTGCTCTACTATGTGCTGTAGTATATGTTGAACCTGAAGTACCTGCAGGTGGCGAACCTTCACCTGTTACTTGGGCAATCTTTGCTCCTTCATAGGCCTCAGTGACTTCATGCTTCATTCCTGAGCCTAGCCGTTCAACATAGTTACTCATCTTCCCCAATAAGCCAGGGTCTACATTTTGATTTGCAACTACTGTAGTGATTGTACTTGTGGTTTTAACACCTTCAATGTTTAATCCAACAAGATTAACTTCTGAAACTGTATTTCCCATATATTGTCCACCAGATGAATTTGTGAGTGTTTCCGCTTTCACATCAACTAGAATTGTTGGATCTTTAATGGCCGCTAAGAGTTGAACTTCCGAGTCTGTTTTTGCCTCACCATTTGCTTCTAATATTCCTTCAGAATTTCGAGTGATTTGCAGATTTTGAGCACTTTCTTGTAGTTGTTTTGTTGCTTCATCTGCTTCATCTCCTGTAATCCTAACTATTGGTTTCATCCCATCCGGATCCACAAACCTC
>JAEYXG010000237.1 GCA_023428585.1 Bacteroidota bacterium | reverse complement strand
TTATTATCCCTGATTATAGACGACAATGTATTCACCCAGGATTGGTCAGCATTCAGACTTTCAACCATTGTCAGATCTTCACCGCCACTCTGCATGAAAAGGTGTTTATACTCTATTCCTAGTTCATAAATGGTTTCCAGGCAGTCGGCAACAAAAGAAGGACTGACAATAAGCAGCTTTTTAGCCCTTTGGGCGGCTTTTTCTTTTAATACCTCATCAGTGTATGGTTTGAGCCAGTTCATGCCAAGGCGGGACTGAAAAGACACCGTATAGCCATTTTCATTCAGGCCTGAGGCTGCGCTCAGCATTCTGGCAGTTGCATAGCATGATGCATAGTAACATTTTGAATTGTGTTCACCGAATGTATTCATACAGTTGGCATCCTTACAGGTGTATCCGGAATGCATCTTCTCCGTTTGCTTGACAGGTAACCCATGGAATGAAAACAAAACATGATCGAATAACAGGGGATTAGCTTCCTTGATTTTAGCTGCAAACGAATCAATAAAGTCATTATTTCTGAAGAAAGGATCAATGACGGTAGTTTCAGCCATTGGAGTATACTTATTGACCAAGCGGTTGAATTCTGCAACAATAGTACCGGTTGTAGAATCAGCATACTGAGGATACATTGGTACCAGGATCAATTTGTTACAATTCAATTCAGATGCTTTATGAATAGCACTCATCATTGATGGATTGCCATAACGCATAGCAACAAAAACAGAATAATCATTACCGAGGGCTATTTGGAGCGCATCTCCAAATTTTCTGCTATTTATAAGTAATGGCGAACCATCGGGAGTCCATATTCTTTGATATAACCTGGCTGATTTTGGTCCTCTTATTGGAGCAATAATGCCGTTTACCAATAACTTCCTGAACAGCCAAGGCATATTTATTACCCTTCCATCACCCAGAAATTCACGCAGGTATTTGCGAACATCATTTACCTTCGTACTGTCAGGTGTACCTGTATTAACAAGGATTACTGCTGTGGTTGAAGTCATTATTGTCAAATTTTATATGAAGGCAATAAATGGGACAAGAATCAGATGAATACCGCATGAAGGGTAAGAAAAAACCACTTACAAATGTAAGTGGTTTTTCTGTTGTGCCTGTAATGCTGAATATTTTGGTTATCCAATTATTAACAGGCAGTAATTAAGTCAGGCATATTATACTTTCTTTTTTGCAAAATAAGTTTTCTGAACCAGATCGTAGAATATTACTAGTCCGCCAATGATCATCAGGGCATCAGGAACTGTACGAGCCCACATCCAGCCTTTCATTGATTCAACGGCTTCGCGTGTACGAGTGTAGAAATAGCCCATTTCCATTGCTGTTTCAGTTTGGTGCATTCCAATAATGTAAGTAGGAATAGCAAACAGCAGGGCTCCAATAGTCAGTGACCAGAATCCAATTTTGCTAAGTTTATCATCCCAAACAAGATTCCCGGCAAGCGCATTAGCTCTTGAGGTCATATAGAGAAATGCAATGGAAATATAACCGAATGCACCCAGCAGTGCCACATGTCCATGAGGCATGATAAGGTATGTTCCATGTGAATAGTAGCTTATGGTAGGGGTATTGATTACCATACCAAAGAAGCCGGCGCCTATCCAGTTCAAGACTGCCGAACCTGCAATCCACATGAAGGGAACTGAGAAGTCAAAGTTTTCACCTGAATGAATCCGCTCACGCTTGTTCTTCCAGGCTTCAATGATCATAAGCGCTAGAGGCAATGGTTCAAGTGCCGAGAATATACCACCAATGGCAATCCAATACTCATCAAGCCCTTGCCACCAGTAGTGATGTCCCACTCCCAGCGTTCCACTCAATGAAATCAGGAAAAGTTCAAAGAACATGACTCTAACAGCGGTTTTATGAGTAATAAGACCGAGGGATACAGTAAAGAAGGCAATAACACCAGCTGCAAACAATTCAAATGTCAACTCAACCCAAAGATGAATCACCCACCAGCGATAATAATCATCAACGGTATAGTTAGGCATGATCTTATGAATGGGCATCATACCGGCAATATAAAGAGTAGCGATGGCAAAGGATGACCAGATAATGGTGCTAACAATAGGATTATTGGTTGCAGCCTTACGTATAAGTGAGATAATAAGAAGGAACCAGAATACAAGACCTATAACGAGTCCAATATCCCACAAACGGCCCAGATTAATCAGTTCCCGTCCTTCATTACCCAACCAGAACCATGTTTCACGCATTTGTCCGGTAGCACCCATATATAGGCCGATGATACTTCCAACTGCCACAACAAGTAAAGAGATCCAGAGAATATCAACCAACCAGGGATACTTGTGATCGCGGTTTGCAACCCAAGGTGCAATAAGCAGTCCACCAACAAGCCAACCAACGGCAACCCATAAAATAGCCAGCTGAGTATGCATGGAACGAAGAACATTGAATGGAATCAACGACTGTGAAAGGATGAAATCTTTGGTAGGTTCAGTATAAAGATGCGCAAGATAACCGCCTAAGATCAATTGTACTAAAAACAGGGCACCAACGATTGGAATATACTTGAGAAGTTTCTTTTGAGAACGGAAAAGTGAAGTTATCTTAAGTGGTTCTTCAAGTTTTTCATTTTCCTCTTTTTTGAAAAGATATTCATAGGCAAGGAAAACAACAACAATAGTGAGGGTCCATAGAATAAGGAACTCCCATAGGGATATCTTATGCGACAAGAAAGTGAGGTCCTGATCAATCATAGGTTCAGGAGGCCAGTTATTTGACCAGGTACGATCAGTGCCGGGACGATAAGATGAAGCCACAAGCTGTGCCCAGTCAATAAAGGCTGCAATCTTAACTGCTTCTTCAGGGCGAATGATTCCACCTCTGAATGCGCGTTCGGGATCACCCTCCACTAATAATTTGGTTATATATGCAACATTACTCTTATAGGCAGCAGCTGATGCATCGGTGTAAACAGTAGTGCCTTCAAGTAATTTTGTTTGTTGCCTGAAGTCTTGTTTCACTCTTTCCTTTACTGCACCCCTCTCAATTTCAGTAAGTTCCTTGTTGGGTTTGGAGTAAAGTTCCTTTCCATAGTGATCATAAAGGTATTCTGCACGATAGTGCATGAAGTCAGTAGAAAAATCCGGGCCCATATAAGCCCCCATTCCCAGCATAGTGCCCCAGTCCATTAGATCAAACTGCTGGAAGTAACCTTTTCCGGCTATAACATCATCATAAGTGTAAAGAACTTCACCGCTTACTGATTTAACCTCCTTTGGAATTGGCGGAACCTCCTTCTGCAGATTTGCAGTGTAATAAATGAGCATCGTAACCATGATAAGTGCAATGATCCAGAAGGATGTGTAAAGCCCTTTTCTGCTCATGAATTTGTCAAGTAATGATTGTTTCATAAAAATTTGGTGTGTTAAGTTATTAATATGCTATATCAAGGTAGTATATAACCATAAAAAAATTAGAATTTGTTAATTCCCTCAAAATTCAGCTTATCAAGCGTTTTTGTTGTGAAGGTATGAATGAACTCCTTACGGGCTTCAACCCATACTTTGTGCATTACACATGGGTTATCATCACTACAGTGTTCAAAACCAAGAATGCAGCCGGTATATCTGTTCATACCTTCAACAGAGTCAATAATATCAGAAAGAAAGATATCAGCCGGATTTTTAGCAAATGAATATCCCCCGTCACGGCCTTGAATACTGAATATTAAGCCAGATTTAGTCAGGACGGTCATTAGTTGACGAAGATACTTATCAGAGATATGCAGTGTTTCAATCAGCTGTTTAGCCGTATATAACTGCGAAGAATCCTTTGCCATATATGAAAGGATTCGAAGTGCATACTCTGATGTTTTGCTCAACTTCATTAAATGCTACTTGGAAGTATTATATTTGGCAAAACTATACTATTTTTTCTAAAATCAACCATATTGGCAAAAAAAAAGAATAATTTTTTGGAAGTTGTAAAACATTTGGTGTCTATTAGCATGTAACACAAAGAATCATTTACTTTGTAATATGGTATTTGAGCCGGTATTTAATTAAACAAGAAATAATGAGAAGTTTCAATTTCATGATCAAGTTGTCAGCAATAATCTCTATGCTAGCTTGGATAGGTAGCATAAAGGATGTATACAGTCAGAACTCTTCACTTAATGATTGGGCAAATTTTCAGAAATATGCATCTGAAAATAGCAATCTACCATCATTAGCGCCTGGAGAGCATAGGGTAGTTTTCATGGGTAACTCTATTACTGAATTCTGGAAATCAACTGACAGCGCATTCTTTGCCGGGCGACAATACATTGACAGAGGGATAAGCGGACAAACAACCCCTCAAATGTTATTAAGATTTAGAAAGGATGTGATAGAAATTAAACCTTCAGTAGTTGTAATACTGGCAGGTATCAATGATATTGCCGAAAATACTGGCCCTATTGAATTGGAAGATGTTTTCGGGAATATCATTTCAATGGTCGAATTGGCAGTAGCCAATGATATTGAAGTTGTATTATGCACAGTATTACCGGCAGCTGATTTCTATTGGAATCCGGGACTTAAACCTGCAGATAAAGTAATTTCATTGAATGCAATGATACATGAGTATTCCTGGACCAACGGTGTAGTATATGCCGACTATTATTCAGCGATGGTTAATGAAACAAAAGGCATGAAGATAGAATATTCAGATGATGGAGTACACCCTAATCTGGCGGGATATAAAGTAATGGAACCGATTGTAGAAAGTGCCATCAGGGAGGCACTTAGCCACAAGGCTTCACGCACGAAATAAGGTGGCAATATTGAGGAGTCAACTACTGAATCATTAGCAAACAATCCAACTCTCTTCAGAAATAACCGGTAAAAAGCAACTATATTTTCCTATATAGAACCAACGAGGTCAATCGGGCAATGGTTTCTGCTGTTTTGAAACCCTCTTTACTGAAAGGCCAAATAAATAGGGATTGAATAGGATGGTCATTTTGAATTCTTTTAATGGCCTCGAGGGATAGTTTTTTTGTAATGCCTTTTCTACGGTATTCTTCGAGCACCAGAGCTGAGCAAAGATATAATGCATCATACTCTACATCAAGAGGTGTCAGTTCAAATAATTCTCTTTCGGTAATCTTATTCTCGAGGAATCTGTTCATTAAATCATCAATCGTTGGAATTACCAATAGCCAAGCTACAGGCCCATTGCCTTCATTATATTCAGAAACGGTTGCCGGATGAATCAACTTAAGTTTAGCTATAACATCCTGATTTACATCCAGTTGGTCAGGATCATTTTTAACATTAAAAATTTCATCAGCAAGATGCATTAATCGTCGATAATTATCAGTCATTTATGTCAGGTAGTTTTGTAAAGAACGATTATATAATAGAATTGTTAAAGATAAAGGTTTATTTAAGTGTTCTTGCACCGTTAATTATCTCATTCACCACATCAGAGTCAAGTAGGGTAGTGGTATCGCCAAAGTTATCTGTTTTACCTTCAGCAATTTTCATTAGTATCCGGCGCATTATCTTGCCGGAGCGTGTTTTGGGAAGTCCATTAACGAATTGTATTTTATCGGGCTTGGCAAAAGTACCTATCATTTCAGAGACTGCCACCAGGATAGAGCTTCTAACGCCTTCTTCACCACCAGTGCTGAAGTGTGGACAAACAACAAAGGCATATATTCCTTGTCCTTTAATAGGATGAGGGAATCCAACCACCGCTGATTCATCAACCAGCGGATGCTCATTGATGGCGTTTTCAATCTCGGCGGTGCCGAGCCTGTGACCGGATACATTCATAACGTCATCCACCCTACCCAGAATTCGATAGTAGCCATCCTCATCACGTTTCACACCATCACCGGTAAAGTATAGATTAGGGAAAGTGCAGAAATAATTTTGAACAAAGCGGTCATGATCACCCCAAATTGAGCGAGCTATACCGGGCCATGGGAAGCTAATGCATAAATTGCCTTCTACACTGTTATTGTTAAGCTGTTTACCATTTTCATCAACTATCATTGGCTGTATTCCCATAAGAGGCATGGTTGCATACGAAGGTTTTGTTGGAGTAATGCCTGCCATAGGGCTAATCATAATGCCACCGGTTTCGGTTTGCCACCAGGTATCTACAATAGGGCATCTATTTTTTCCAATATGATCATGATACCAGTGCCATGCTGCTTCATTGATAGGTTCACCTACGGTTCCGAGGACCTTTAATGAATCAAGCCTTTTTCCTTCCAGCCATTCCATTCCCATAGCCATAAGGGAACGAATAGCTGTAGGGGCAGTATAAAACTGGTTAACTTTATGTTTATCAATGATTTCCCAGAATCTTCCGGCATCTGGCCAGGTGGGTATTCCTTCAAACATTAAAGATGTAGCCCCACACAACAAAGGCCCATATACCAGATAGCTATGACCTGTTATCCATCCTATATCGGCAGAACAAAAGTAAACATCTCCATCGCCTGATTGGAATACATTCCTGAAAGTATACGCCGTATAAACCATATAACCGCCGGTAGTGTGCACAAGTCCTTTAGGTTTACCGGTTGATCCACTCGTATAAAGTATAAAAAGCGGATCTTCAGCGTTCATCTCGGCAGCAATATGTTGGTCACTGATATCATTCATAGCATCATGCCACCATAAATCACGACCTTCAACCATATTGACATGCTCACCGGTACGTTTTAGAACTACTGCCTTGGTTATGCAACGGCACATATTCATTGCTTCATCAGCAATTTGTTTTATTGGAATGGTTTTAGCACCCCGGTAACCACCATCGGATGTAATAAGGAGCTTTACACCGGCATCCAATAGCCTTTCACCCAATGATTGTGCAGAAAAGCCCGCAAAAATTATTGAATGGATTGCCCCAATTCTGGCACAGGCCAGCATAGCAATTACCAGTTCGGGTACCATAGGAAGGTATATGCCCACACGATCACCTTTCTTAATACCCATACTTTCCAATACATTGGCAAACTTCTTTACCTCAGAAAACAACTCATTATATGAGAGACTTCTGCCAGCTTCATTGGGATCGTTTGGCTCCCACACTATAGCGGACTGCTCTCCACGGAAGAATATATATCTTTCGAAAATATTCTCAGTGATATTCAATTTTGCACCTTCAAACCACTTGATATGTCCGCGACTAAAATCCCATTCAAGTACATTGTTCCATTTTTTACGCCAGAAGAAACTTTCGGCAATATTTGACCAAAAGCCTGTAGGATTAGTTACACTTTTCTGATATTCAAAGATATACCCTCCAAGAGTTGATATTTTGGGAACCATAATACAAGAATATTGAAATGAATGAACTGGAATAGAGGATATACGTCCTCTCAAACGTAACAATCACATTGCAAAATAAATTTATGGCAAGCAGTATTTTTTTTCTAACCGGTTCACTTGAAGAAGGAATGGCAAATAAAAAAAGAACCACCTACTAAGTAAGTGGTTCTTAATCGACTTGTTGACCTACCAGGGGTCGAACCTGGACTCTTCTGATCCAGAATCAGACGTGTTGCCAGTTACACCATAGGTCAGTAACGAGCTGCAAAATTACATAAATGTTTACTTACTGTGCAAACATTTTGGCAATTATTTATTAATAATTTTCTCTGTCACTATTTACGCAATCTGATAGTACGGGCTTATTTATTGATTTTGGCCCATGAATCCTTTAGAGGAACGGTTCTGTTAAATACAAGTTTGCCGGCAGTGCTCTCATTATCAGTGCAGAAATAGCCCAAACGTTCAAATTGGAATTTATCAAGAGGTTTTGTCCCTTCAATAGATGGCTCAATGAACCCCATCATTATTTTCAATGAATCAGGATTTAAGTTGGTTTTGTAATCCACACCTTCTTCAACGTCTTCCGGATTTTCGCTCATAAATAGCCTATCGTACAACCTGATTTCAGCTTTTAGGGCATGTTTGGCTGAAACCCAGTGAAGGGTGCCTTTAACCTTTCTGTTGCTTTGTTCCCGACCTGAAAGGGTTTCAGGATCATGAGTGCAATGGATTTCAGTAATTTCACCTGTTATAGGATCCTTTACAAATCCTTCACATTTAATGATGTATGCGTACTTCAATCTAACTTCTTTACCCGGTGCCAATCTAAAGAATTTGCCGGAAGGTTCTTCCATAAAATCGTCACGCTCAATATAAAGCTCTTTACAGAAAGGGACTTTACGGGTACCAGTATCAGGATCTTCGGGATTATTAATAGCATTCATCTCTTCTACCTGACCGTCAGGATAATTGGTAATCACCAATTTAACAGGATTAATAACGCCCATTCTTCTAAGGGCTTTTTTGTTCAGGTCCTCACGTATACAATATTCCAGAAGACTTACATCAATAACATTATCACGTTTTGCGACTCCAATAATATCAGAGAAATTACGAATGGACTCAGGTGTATAGCCTCTTCTGCGTAAACCACCAATTGTTGGCATTCGTGGATCATCCCAACCACTAACATAATTGTTTTTCACAAGCTCAAGAAGCTTTCGCTTGCTCATTACAGTGTATGTAACATTAAGGCGGGCAAATTCTATTTGTTGAGGTGCGAAAATTTCAAGTTCCTTGATAAACCAATCATAAAGTGGTCTATGTACTTCAAATTCCAAAGTACAGATACTATGTGTAATTCCTTCAATAGAATCACACTGTCCATGGGCAAAGTCATACATAGGATAGATGCACCATGCATCTCCGGTACGATGATGATGTCCAAAGATAATCCGGTACATAATTGGATCACGCATATGCATATTAGGTGAAGTCATGTCTATTT
The DNA here is from genome assembly GCA_023428585.1 of Bacteroidota bacterium. GTDB lineage: Bacteria > Bacteroidota > Bacteroidia > Bacteroidales > Lentimicrobiaceae > Lentimicrobium. Next base: position 489 of record JAEYXG010000237.1, on the reverse strand, counting down.
TGGCTCTGAGGACCTTTGAACCTTCAGAGAATTCACCTTTGCGCATGCGGCGGAAAAGATCGAGGTTTTCTTCAACAGATCGGTTTCTATATGGACTTTCAGTTCCGGGTCGGGTAGGAGTGCCCTTTTGTTCCGCTATTTGCTCAGCTGATAGATCACATACATAGGCTTTACCCTTGATGATGAGCTTTTCAGCCAACTGGTAAATCTGCTCGAAATAATCTGAAGCAAAAAACTCCCTACCACCCCAGTCAAAGCCTAGCCAATGTACATCTTCACGTATTGAATCAACGTATTCTACATCTTCCTTTGTAGGATTCGTATCATCAAAGCGCAAGTTACATTTACCATTGTATTTGGCGGCAGTTCCAAAGTTAAGGCATATTGATTTGGCATGACCTATATGCAGGTATCCATTCGGTTCCGGCGGGAACCGTGTATGTACCCTTGATTCATTCTTTCCATTACGTATATCCTCTTCTACAATAG
>JAEYXG010000232.1 GCA_023428585.1 Bacteroidota bacterium | reverse complement strand
GACGCCGAGCTTATATCGCACAGCAACAGGCCGTACTTTACAACAATATTTTTTCTCAGAATCCCCTCTCACAAAAGAAGGAGGGGTTCTGAGAAAAAATACTCATACATGAAATGAAGAAAACTTTGTTTAAATGAAATATTATTACCTTTGATTGTTCACACCTTATTTTATGAACCTAAATGGTGCACATTGGTTTGAAGACATACAATGACCAACCTAATCCAATCCAAGAGGATTCTTCATCAACTCTAATTCCGCCTCCTTGATAATTAAGTAAAATGTTTAAATTTATTCCTCCTTCAGATATACTTATTAAGGGTATTTGTACTAACTGTGTCCCTGTTGAAAGATTTGTTGATACTTCAGCTAGTTTGCCTAATGAAGCTGAATTCGGAGATGGAGGCACCTGAATCAAATTGTATTTCATTTCGTCATCTTGTCCAAGCAAATTATTTGAAAAGAAACAAAATACTGTCAGGCAAAGTAAGAGCTTATAAGTATTGGTCATAACTAATAATTTGTTGCTAATATAATATAATTACATTATATGCAAAAATATTAGTCTAATTTAGAATAAATCTCAATAGTCATGCTAGCCATGAATCTATCAAAAATTCTGAAAAATGATAAAGTAAGAATTCAGTGTAACTAAATGGGTAGTTCTCGAAATTGAAATTATACCGTATTGAAAATACTTGTATTTGTTTAGTTTAGTTCAGTTTTCACTGCCACATCATCCTTATAAAGCACCCTGTTTACTTCTTTTCCTTGCTGGTTATACCAGATCTCGTAGCCGTTTCTTTTGTTGTTTTCATAAGGTACGGTTAATCTTAGTTTACCATTGGGATAATAGGCGCGCTGAAGGCCTGTGCCTTTTTTATAACTGCCATCGCCTACTTTCATTCCGGTGATCTCAAAGTAGGTCCAGGTGCTGTCGTATAGGCCCATGTTATAGTAGCCTTCTATCTTTACCTGTCCGTTTTCATAGTAAAGCAGGTAATTCCCGTGCAACGAGTCGTTCAGGTAGTTGAATTCTTCTGTTAACAAGCCTTGTGTATCCCACTTTCGTGACGGTCCTGTACGTTTGCCTTCCACGTAAGTATCCAGTGATTCCTTTATGCCGCCATGATACCATCTGGTGGTGGTACCATGCGGTTTATCGTCCACGTAGTTTACTTCGAGTTCTTTGTTGCCGTTTTCAAAATACCAGGTGCTGACACCATGCTGTTTTTTACCCTTGTACTGCAGACTTGATTTAAGTGTGCCATTGGGGTACTTGGTCTCTTTTACTTTTTGGCAGCCGGTTGTGACTATAAACACCGACAATAAAATATATAAACAGGTTCTATTCATGGTTTGAAATGTTGCAGAATGATCTATTGCTTGTCTATTGGGATCTATAATTGATCCTTAAAGTAATCCATTGATTGCTGAATTACCTTTTGCGATCTTACCTTCCGGCAAGTATATTCTGACGTACTACGTCGAATAGTATGATACCTGCAGCGACCGATACATTCAGTGATGCGATGTCACCCTGCATGGGTATCCTGATTACTTCATCACTCCGGTTGATATACTCACCCGATACGCCGTCCTCTTCTGAACCGAGTATCAATGCCAACGGACCTGTCAACTCAGTGTCAAAATAGTCCTTCGTGCCCTTTTCTGAGACGGAGACAATGCGAAGACCACTCTCTTTCAGGTATTCAATGGTAGTTTTGAGATTATGACTCTTATGCACCGGAATAATATTCAGGGCCCCGGCCGATGTTTTGACAGCATCAGCATTTACAGGTGCACCCCCTCTTTCAGGAATGATGAGCGCGTGCGCCCCGGCACAGGCAGCACTTCGGGCAATTGCCCCCATGTTTCGTACATCAGTGATGCGGTCAAGGATGACAAACAAGGGAGTTTCACCTTTTTCATAGACCGACATGAGGAGGGTTTCAATAGGTTGATAGGTAACTTCTGATATATAACAGGCTACTCCCTGATGGTTGGCTCTCACCATGCGGTTCAGCTTTTCAGGGGGTACATATTGGTATGGTATCTTGAATTCATTGATCAATGAACGAAGCTCGGGTATTAACTCGCCTTTTAATCCTGTCTGTAAAAACAGTTTGTCAACTTCCTTTCCTGCTTTGATGGCTTCAATTACCGGGCGTATCCCGTATATCAGGTTGTTATCTTTCATGATTCATGTATTTGCTGCAAAGATAATATTTAGCGGTCAGAATTGGATATGCCGGTTGCATCTTGTAGCTTACCTGATGTTATCAATTCTGATGCGAAAGGGTATTCCACGATAGGGAGTAAAGTCCTATTTTATGCGTATATTATACTAACCATATACGTATTACATACGTCATAACACGTATGAAACACGTATGAAACACGTATGAAATACGTATAACAATGGAATTTGAACCTAATTTAGCGGGTAATTGGAATTACCTCTGGAGTTCATTGATCGTTTTATTGGTTTTCTTATGTTGGAATTTCTGCTGACAGTCATTAAAAATCCTATTTTTGTTAATACGCCTATTTTTACTCTTTTCAATGCAAATCGCTTTTTATTCAGTCAATTATGCATAATTTTCTGGTATATAAATCTTCGGCCGGATCGGGAAAAACATACACCCTGATGCTTGAATATTTAAGTCTTGCTCTGATGCATACCAATGCCTATACGCATATTCTCGCCATAACCTTCACCAACAAGGCTGCCAACGAGATCAAGCAACGCATACTCAAAACCCTTAAGGGCCTTGCGGTGATGACTCCCGGTACCATTGGTACGAACGACCGCGAGTTGGTTGACAGACTGGTGAAGAATACCGGTTTAACCGAAGAACAGCTGTTTATCAATGCTAATCAGGTGCTTGCTTCCATCCTTCATAACTACAGTGATTTTGCCGTTTCTACCATTGATAGCTTCATGCATAAGGTGATCCGTTCATTTGCCTTCGATTTGAAACTCTCCATGAACTTTGAGGTGGAGCTTGATACCATAGGCTTGCTGAATGCATCGGTTGATGAACTGATATGCAAGGTTGGTAAAGACGAGGAACTAACGGAGATACTGCGCAATTACGTGATCAGCAAGGCAGAAAGCGATGAGTTATGGGATATCAGCGAGGATATGAAGAAGAGTGCCACATCCCTGCTCAAGGAGAAGATGATGGGGCTTATACCGGCATTGGGCATGAAAACCTTCACCGGTGATGATTATGAAAGGATCGTTTTGCGCCATCGCACGCTTCAGTCGGATTGCAAGGGGCTGGGGGTACTGGCCCTCAAGCTTATAGGAGAAGCCAAACTTGCCCCTGATGATTTTACTCAGGGCACACGCGGTATAGGAGGTTTTTTCCTTAAGGCGGCCAACGGGAAGCCGGCCGTTTATAACTCGTATGTGAAGGCTGCCGTTGAAGACGACAAGTGGTTCAGGAATGGTTCACCGCTGTATGCTAACATAGCAGGGATGAGTGAACAGCTTAAGCAGATCGTCAACCAGGTGATCGACTTGCAGAAGGAGTTGAACTTTGTGGAGGTGGTACGTAATAATTTTCATTCCACCCTGCTGCTGAAAAGAATAAACGATGAACTCGACAACATCAGACAGCAACGCAATGTGGTTTCCATCAATGATTTCAATACACTGATCTCAAATGTGGTCAGAGAACAGCCGGTTCCATTCATTTACCTCAGGGTGGGAGAGAAATTCAGGCATTTCATGGTTGACGAGTTTCAGGATACCTCTGAAATGCAGTGGGAGAACGTGCTCCCTCTGATTGAGAATTCACTGGCCGGTTCCAGGCTCAACATGATCGTGGGTGATGGAAAACAGGCCATTTACCGTTTCAAGAACGGCGATGCGGAACAGTTTATCAGGCTTCCCTCATTGAAGAATCCTCATTCAGCTCCATTGGTCATGCAGAGGGAACAATTGCTGGCAGGCGAATATAAAGAGGAGAAGCTCGATAGAAACTTCCGGTCACGAAAGGAGATTGTGGAGTTGAACAATGATTTCTTTCAATTTGCCGCACCGCTGTTCGTGCCTGAGAGCATGGACTTTTATACGGATGTTGCCCAGAAATTCAAACCCCAAAATGAGGGAGGGTTGGTCCGATTTGATATCACGCCTCCCGCTGATGTGATCGGCAAGGTGCTTGAATTGGTGAATTCCGTCAAGGCTGACGGCTATCAATATGGTGATATTGCCGTGCTATGCAGGGTTAACAAGGATGCCATACGAATAGCCGAAGCCTTGCAGGCTGCCGGTATCAAGGTGGTCTCTTCCGAGT
>JAEYXG010000134.1 GCA_023428585.1 Bacteroidota bacterium | reverse complement strand
ATCATATCCTGGTCCCATGGGGGATCAAATGTTATTTCAACTACTGCGCCAGTAAGGCCTTGGATTGCGCCAACCTTCATTTCTACCTCTTCGGGGAGGGATTCGGCTACCGGGCATTTGGGGGCGGTGAGGGTCATGAGGATATGGGCCTTGGAGTCGTTGTCCACACTTATGTTGTAGATTAGACCCAGGTCGTATATATTGACGGGTATTTCGGGGTCATAAATGCCTTTTAACCGTTCTATGATTCTGTCACTGAATTCCAGTGTTTTCTCGTGGTTTATGTTCATAATGGACTCCAACATGTTTATACGCTATGATTTTTTGAAAAGTGATATTTCAAATAATGTCTTTTTCGACATTATTATTTCTAACATTTTTTACTCTGGCAGAGCTTATTTTAATGTGGTTTAATATATCAGAGTTTACTCTAACAGAGTTCATTTCAGCACTGTTTTTTCATACGGTGTTAATTAAAACCGTGTTTACTGGTCAATGGCTAATTTGGTTTTGTAGGCTAGAGCATACATTTTTATCTGCTTGATCATTGACATCAAACCGTTGGAACGGGTAGGCGACAGGTGCTCGGTGAGCCCAATTTCCTTGATGAATTCAGTAGAGGCATCGAGTATTTCCTGGGGCGTATGGTCAGAGTAGACGCGTATGAGAAGATTGGCAATACCTCTGGTTATTACGGCATCACTGTCGGCGGTAAAATGTATAAGTTTGCCGTCAAATTCAGCGTGCAGCCAAACTCTCGATTGGCAACCGGGAATCAGGTTGCTCTCCACTTTGTATTTTTCCTCAATCATCGGTAACGACTTGCCCAATTCAATAAGGTAATTGTATTTATCCATCCAATCTTCAAAGTTGTCAAATTCATTAATTATTGAATTGGAGGCATCCTGTATTTTCATATTGGTATTTTCAGTTAACGTTATTTGAATAATGAGTGTAAAGTTAGGAACTCACATCACAATAATAAACAATCGATATCATAAAAACAGTTGTTCTACTTTAGAAATTCCATTAATAAGTGCATCAACTTCACTTTCAGTATTATAAAAAGCCAACGATGCTCTGATAGTTCCGGGCACTCCATATTTATCCATGAGAGGCTGTGTGCAATGATTACCCGTCCTTACGGCGATACCCATCTGGTCAAGAATAGTGCCTGCATCAAATGGATGGATGCGATCAATCAGGAATGAAATTACGGAGGCTTTCTCAGGAGCGGTTCCTACGATTCTAATATTGGAATTTTCCATCAACCGCCGGGTTGCATAATTGCCTAGCCGGTGTTCATAGGCAGCAATATTATCAATTCCGAGTTTATTAATGTAATCCAGTGCTGCGCCGAATCCTATTGCTCCACCTGCATTGGGGGTGCCTGCTTCAAATTTGAAAGGCAGTTCATTATAGGTTGTTTTCTCAAACGATACTGATTGTATCATTTCGCCACCGCCCTGATAGGGGGGCATAGCTTCAAGTATATGTTCCTTGCCATATAATCCGCCAATGCCCATTGGTCCATAGATTTTGTGAGCTGAAAAGGCATAAAAGTCGCAGCCGAGGTCCTGAACATCCACTTTAATGTGTGATAAGGCTTGGGCGCCGTCAACAAGCACAAAGGTATTATTGGCATGGGCCGCATCAATGAGCTCCTTCACAGGAGTGATGGTGCCAAGGGTGTTTGAAACATGGGTGATGGCCAGCAGTTTTACCTTATCGGTGAGCATCTGGTAGAAGGCATCCATATCGAGGGTGCCGTTCTCATGAATAGGGATGACTTTCAGGATTGCCTGCTTCTCTTCACAGAGCATCTGCCAGGGAACAATATTTGAATGATGCTCTATTTCTGAGATCAGGATTTCATCACCGGCCTTAATGTTCTTCCTTCCCCACGTGGAGGCCACAAGGTTGATTGACTCGGTGGTGCCACGAGTATAAATGATTTCATGTGAACTGGCGGCGTTGATGAATAGCCGTATTTTCTCCCTTACATTTTCAAATGCAATGGTTGCTTGCTGGCTAAGGTGATGAACACCACGATGTACATTGGCATTGTAGTGCAGGTAATAATCAGTCAATGCATCAAGCACTGCCTGGGGTTTCTGAGTGGTAGCAGCATTATCCAGATAAACCAGGGGGTGGTTATTCACCATAGTCGACAAAATAGGAAAATCCTTTCGGATCACCATCGGGTCAAGTAATTGCAGTTGTTTTTCCATGAATCTTCAGCTTTAATACTTGTTAGATACGGCTCATGTCAATATTGAAGGCTACCCTCTGTTCCTGAGCATTGCAGTGCAATACACACTGATCACAGATGGATAGTTCCCCACGCAATCTTTTCTTCACGAGGTCATCAATACGGTTACGGAGCTCATCTATGGAAATCTTATTCACAATATCGGCGGCAAAGGCATACATTAGGAGCATTCGTGAGTTTTCAAACGAGATACCTCTGGAGCGCAAGTAAAACATGGCTTCAGCATCAAGCTGGCCTACAGTGGCACCATGGCTGCATTTCACATCATCGGCATAGATCTCGAGGAATGGCTTTGTATCAATCACTGCCTTGTCGGAAATCAGTATGTTCTTGTTGTTCTGGTAGGCATTGGTGCGTTGGGCATCTTTACGAACGAGGATATGTCCGTTAAACACACCACTGGCATGATCATCGAGTATTCCCTTGAATGACTCATTGCTAGTACAGTCGGGCACGGCATGATCAACAAACACCTGGTTGTCGATATGTTGGTTGCGGTCCATAAGATACAGTCCCAGCAGGTCAGCATGTGAACCGCTGCCATTGAGGCGTGCATATGATTCATTCCTGATAAAACCGCCATTAAGGCTGATGCCATTGCTCGATAGGTTGGCGTTACGCTCAACCATAAACCAGCTGCCGTTTATGAGGGTGGAATGATCGTTTTTATTCTGCAGTTTATAGTGATCAAGATGAGCGTTTTCGCCGACATGGAATTCAGAAACAGTATTAATGAAGCTGCGGTGGTCATCAATGGAATCATCACATTGCACGAGGGTAAGCTTGCTGTTTTTGCCAAGAATCACCAGGTTTCGCAACTGAATCATTGAATCTTCCTTCATATTGATGAGGCTAACCATTTGAATAGGTTTATCAACCACCACATTGTCGGGAACATAGATAAAAACACCATCCATGGCCAGGGCTGTATTGAGGGCAGCAAGGCCGTTTGATTTAAAGTCGGCATACCTACCATAGTGCTTTTCCACGAGATCGGGGAAAGCAGTGAAGGCAGCCCTAAGGCTTCCAATCACAAGTCCATTGTCGTAAGTGGTGAGCAACTTGCCACCGTTAAGGTACCAGCCATTCAACACGGTAACAGAGGTAGTGTCGAAGCCGGGCACTTCACACCTGAAGAGGTCACGGGCATTTGTATTTTGCGGTTCCGGTTCTACGCGGAAGGTGTACGAGCGGTCGAGCACCCTCGACAGATCGCTATTACGCCACTTCTCTACTTTTGTATCGGGGAAACCGAGCAGCCTGAATGTTTCAAAAGCCTCTTTACGGAGGCCGGCAATACGTGGATTGTCAACCTTGCCGATTGAATCGAGGTTCAGATGATAGTGCTCTGTTATAGCATCCTTTATGTTGAGCATTGCAATTTCTTCCATATAGTAAAGGTATTTTTACCAGAGTGGTTATACCATGATTTATTGGGCTAAACCTGCCTTAATCCATTCATAACCCTTCTCTTCCAGTTCAAGGGCAAGTTCCTTGGTTCCTGAACGGACAATCTTGCCGTCAAAAAGTACGTGTACAATATCAGGCACAATATAATCAAGCAATCTCTGGTAGTGAGTTATCACCACAAAAGCGTTATCGGGGCGGCGAAGCATGTTAACGCCATTGGCTACAATTTTAAGCGCATCAATATCAAGGCCTGAGTCGGTTTCATCAAGTATAGCGAGTTTAGGCTCAAGCATGGCCATCTGGAAAATTTCATTCTTTTTCTTTTCACCACCCGAGAATCCTTCGTTTACTGATCGGTTAGTGAGTTTGGCCTGTATCTCGAGCATTTTCTTCTTCTCTTCCATCTTGGCAAGGAACTCATTGGCAGGCATGGGGTCAAGACCACGATATTTGCGTTGTTCATTCAGTGCTGTGCGCATGAAGTTGGTCATGCTTACACCGGGTATTTCAACAGGATACTGAAAGCCAAGGAAGATTCCCTCGGCAGCCCGCTCTTCAACCGGCAGATCAAGAAGGTTCTTGCCATTGAAAAGAACTTCACCTCCCAGTATATCATAGATATCACGGCCTGCAATGACCGATGCAAGCGTACTTTTCCCTGTTCCGTTAGGCCCCATAATAGCATGAACTTCACCCGGTTTAACCTCCAGATTAATGCCACGCAATATTTCCTTGTTGTTGATTGCGACCCTTAAATTCTTAATAGTAAGCATTTTATGTTCTTTATAAAAGTTATTTGATCTAAAAATTTTATCTTTACTGATGCCTCATTATAACTTGTGCGGATTAAGCTAATGAGATTGATTCAAACGTGCTAACCAACGCTGCCTTCCAGGCTTACTGACAGGAGCTTTTGGGCTTCAACAGCGAACTCCATAGGCAGTTGCTTAAGCACTTCACGGGCATAACCGTTAACGATAAGCCCGATAGCACTTTCAGTGCTTATACCACGCTGATTGCAATAATACAGCTGATCATCGGATATCTTGGAAGTGGTGGCTTCGTGTTCCACAATGGATGATTTATTCTCGGTTTTGATATATGGCCAGGTATGGGCACCGCACTTGTCGCCGAGAAGCAATGAATCACATTGTGAAAAGTTGCGGCCGTTCTCGGCACGTTTGGTCATCTTCACCAGTCCGCGGTAACTATTGTTGCTATGACCTGCTGATATTCCCTTGGAGATGATGGTGCTGCGGGTGTTCTTACCCAGATGTATCATCTTTGAACCGGTGTCGGCCTGCTGGTAATTGTTGGTTACGGCAACCGAGTAAAACTCGCCGATGGAATTGTCACCCATGAGGATAACACTCGGGTACTTCCAGGTAATGGCAGACCCTGTTTCCACCTGTGTCCATGATATTTTTGAGTTATTGCCCTTGCAGATACCCCTCTTGGTCACGAAGTTGTAGATTCCACCTTCGCCCTGCTTGTTTCCGGGATACCAGTTCTGTACAGTAGAGTATTTCACCTCGGCATCCTTAAGGGCAATGATCTCAACAATGGCGGCATGCAGCTGATTCTCATCACGCATAGGAGCAGTGCAGCCCTCCATGTAACTAACGTAACTGCCTTCATCACCAATGATTAGTGTACGTTCAAATTGTCCGGTGTTGGCTGCATTGATTCTGAAGTAAGTGGAAAGCTCAACAGGGCATCTGACGCCTTTTGGGATATAACAGAATGAACCATCAGTGAATACTGCTGAATTCAGGGCAGCAAAATAATTATCATCTGATGGGACAACGCTACCCAGATATTGCTTTACAAGATCAGGGTACTTCTGTACTGCTTCACTGAAAGAGCAGAACAGTATTCCCTTTTTTTCTAGTGTGGCTGAGAAAGTTGTCTTTACGGAAACAGAGTCAATAACCGCATCAACGGCAACACCACTCAGCCTTTTTTGCTCTTCGAGCGATATGCCAAGCTTGTTGAAGGTTGATAAAAGTTCAGGATCAACTTCATCAAGGCTACTGAGTTCCTTTTTTGGCTTGGGGGCGGCATAGTAGATTATATCCTGGTAATCAATGGGAGGATGATGCAAATGTGCCCATGTGGGCTCTGTCATCCGGGTCCACTTGCTATAAGCGTCAAGTCGGTATTGAAGCAGCCAGTCGGGTTCATTCTTTTTGGTGGATATTAACCGGATTATATCTTCATTAAGCCCTTTGGGGGCAGTATCCATCTCAATATCAGTGAAGAAGCCATACTTATACTCGCTCTGGGTTACCTCATCAATTATATTCTTGGGTTCTTGGTCCATCTCAGCAAATTCTATATCTCACTAATTTAGATTAAATTAAAATAGTCAGCAAAGATACAATATATTACTGGGAAAAGTGAGCCAAAATAAGCAAAAATTGTTGTCGTATTCACACATCTTCAGTGCTGAAATGTTATGGGAAGTCCAGAGGGGAATTACATCGGCATATTGGAAAAACATTTATTTCTGGATAGATGATAACTATAGAAGGCACTAACCATTGTTTGTATCTGTAGGTGCGTCTCACGTCTTGGCCAGAAAATAACTGTAAAAGGCGCCAATCCATATTGATTAGAAGATAAAACTGATAGGAGCTGATAACAAGCTTGAGGTTACAATAACTAGCACAAAGATGGATTGATATAAACAAACCCTTGAAGGGTAGGAGTATATAATGAAAGACACTATCCTTTTTGGTGGAGTTTCTTTCTGATGAAGGCTACAACAAATGAAAAGTCGTTCCTTGAGAAGTGAAACAGATCACTAACCGGGGTTCCTGTTATTTTGCAGTAGGCAATGATATAGATGATTGTTCCAACCAGATAGCTGATATTGGTAGCAATGGCAGCTCCCATACCACCCATTTTCGGAATAAGGAAGTAGTTCAAAAGTATATTAAGAATAAGTGCCGGAATAAAGGCGTGTAAGGCAACTTGTGGTTTACCCAATCCTGATAACTGTCCGCTGAGCACTCTGAATATGATAATAATAATAATGCCGGGAAGCACTGTTTGAATAATTTCAACACTTCCAAGATACCCGGAACCAAAAACCAGAGGAATTATAAAAGGAGACAGGACAAAGATGAAGAGAGAAAGAGCCAGACCTGCAATGACTGACAATCGCAGCAAACGAGCTGTACTTTCATTCATGAGTTTCTGGTCAGTTGAATTGGCACTTCGTGTCATTACTACCAGGCTCACTGCCAGTGGTATCTGCCAGAGCAGTTCAGAAACAGCCACACCCAGAGAGTAGAGGCCCACCTCACGGGTATCAGCCAGCCACTGGAGGAGGAGAATATCAACCCTGTAATTCAGCTGGATAACAAGAAATGAAAGCGCGTACACCACCCCAAGCTTCAGCATTTGCCGTATGATAGGATTATAAAGCGACAGTTTTATGGTATAATTTCTGCGAAGCATATTCATGGCATACACTGATACTATGAGGTTACTGGACATGAGGCCAAGCAAGGCTCCGGCAACCTTTAGCTTAAGAAGCCATACAAATATCAGGGCAAATATCAGGGTCAGTAAGGCTGTGAGCCAGTTCATGATATTGGCCCTTTTCATCTGCTCTTTGGCAAGAAAGACCCCACCGGCATATATGGCAGTAAGCCGCATGGGTATGGTAAGCAATGCCAGACTCACCAGCAAAGGGGTATAGCCGGTTTTGAACATCAACAGATAGGCAATGCCACTGAAAAGCATTCCGGCAGAGCCGGTAATAAGCAGTGTTGATACAACCGCAGAAACCACTTGATTGGCATCATGTTTACCTGACCCAATCATGAAAACAGTGGAAGGACGGATGCCCATCTGGAAGAAGCTTACCACCAACAGTGGTATCACCAGAACAGCCGTATACAAACCATACAACGCAGGACCGAGAACCCGGGATACAAGAACAACAGTTAGCAGGTTGGCAACGAGCGAAAAAACATTGCTTGAGAAGACACTGATGATATCTTCAGAGAATGATCGTTTTCCTGTATCTGTTGTCAATGGTTTCAAGGGATGATTTGTTTGCCGGGTGATTATAATATAATTTGCGGGGAATGATCTTGATTTAGGGTTTATAGTATTCTAATGAGGTAGAATGGTTTTGTTTAGGTAGATGTTACATAACGTCAATTTGGTTAAAGCTCCCTGAGTATTTTAAAAGCCTTTTCACTCAATGATTTCACTGTCATGTTGTCGAAGAGTATGTATGGTGGAATATTAACATTGAATTTCTCAAGCATATCCTGCTGCAACTGAATGGCTCTCAGGGAATCCAAACCATAGGCAGCAATATTTTTTTCGATATCAACCCTATTGAGTGGAACACTTAATTTGAGGTGAATCCACATTGAGAGCCAGTGCTGCATTGCTGTAAGGTCGTAAGTGGGAGTCAGGATTATATTGATATCAGAGTTATCATCAGCAGAGGGTAAGCTTTCGCCAACAACATCAAGTGACCTTTGGAGGAAGGCTTGTTTACAGGCCCTTCGCTGTACTTTACCGCTTGAGGTTTTCAATATACTGCCGGTTCGAAGCAATTGAATTGCATATACATCCTGTTCAAACTCTTCGGCAATGCTGTTCCTTATGGCCTCACACACCGTTTCAATATCAAGATTCCTGATGTAGGAACGCTGAACCTCAGCCACTATTACGAGCTTTTCGGTTTGATCTGCTTCCACAGAAAAAGCGGCACAAGCAGCAGGTTTGATTGCCGGATGGCAATTCTCAATGATATATTCAATATCCTGAGGATAGAAATTCCGGCCATTGAGGATGATTACATCCTTCAGACGGCCGGTAATAAAAAGTTCTCCCTTGTGAAAGAAGCCCAGATCACCGGTTCTAAGATAACGGGTTGAACTATTGGCGATGGTAGCCGCATAGGTTAGTTCAGTTTCTTCAGGATTTCTATAATATCCTGATGTGACAATTGAGCCTGTAACCCATATTTCGCCAACCTGATCATCAGTGCACACCTCCAAGGTTTCGTGGTTCACCACCTTCACATTGGTGTCAATCCAAGGGTTACCGACGCCTACAAGGTATCTGGCATCACTTGATGAGTCGGCAACCGGAATTATCCGGTCATGCTCCAATGCATTGGCAGAAACGCACAAATAGAAAGGTCCTCTACCGGGAGGTGGTCCCGCGATGATGAGAGTAGTTTCTGCCATTCCATAGCTCGGACAGATAGCTGAGCGGTCAATTCCACAGGAACTAAAAGCATCGACGAATCTTTCTATAGTTTCCTTCCTAACTGGCTCGGCACCACTATAAAAGGTATCAAGGGTTGAGAGATCAAGTGTTTTTCTTTCTTCTTCAGGAATGCTGTTTACGCATAACTCGAAGGCGAAATTTGGTGCACCTGTATGCGTAGCCTTATACCTGGCAATGGCTTTGAACCAGCGTACAGGCTTTTGAATGAAAGCTACAGGAGGCATTTGGATAGCAGAATATCCCGTGTAGGCAGGTTCCAGTATTCCTTCTATCAATCCCATATCGTGAAAACCGGGCAGCCATGATACGGAAACGCTCTCAGGAGTAAGACGAAAGCTCTGACGGAGGAACTCCAGATTACGCACAATATTCTGATGGGTAACAATCACTCCTTTGGGCTTTCCGGTAGAGCCGGAAGTATATTGCAATAAGGCAATATCTGCCGGTAAAGGTGAGGGTACGGATAAGGGTGATGTTGAGGATAAGGGCAAATGCAAAGAGTTATTTTGGTCTTGAGTGATAGGCTGAATTTCCATATCGTCAATTGTTAACCACTGCATATGTTGCAATGATTCAAGATCAGCAAAGGCCCTAAGGCTAAAATTTTTGATATCAGTGACCGATAATACGAATTTGGCACCTGAATCTTCAACAAGCAATTTAATCCGTTCAAGTGATCTGTTTTTGCGGGGCGGATATGCTGGAACTGCTACGACACCAGCCAGGAAACAGCCAAGCAGGGCTTTGATAAAATCCATTCCCGGTGGAAACAACATTAGCGCCCGTTCACCTCTGGCATTCAAACTTGACAATTGCCGGGCTATTTCATTGGCAGAAACATAGAGCTGTTTGAAAGTTACCAATTCAGCATCATCCTCTCCATCATGAAGGAAGATATATGCTGTTTTATCGGGAGAATGCAGGGCGCGGGCCCTGATAATGTCAGGTAATGTCAAGTTGAGAGTATCTTGTTCAGTAATCTGCCCGGTCAGAAAATTATCTAATCCCATTAATTCAATGTGGTATGGATTGTTAAAAATGCAATTATAAGGGTTTTACTTTACGCCGGTTGAATTTCCAGTATAATTTAAGAAAGATGCCCAGTGTTTTATTTAGTGAATTCCTCATTCCATAGGGCAGATAATCACCCAGCATAATTATCCTGTACATGATGGAAGCATATATGAGTGAGGGTAGTATCCAAAGGTAAAGACCCGGATTAAAGCCAGTGTACATACGTTTATAACCTGCTTTTTCAGCAGTACTGCCCATTACAAGGTCGGCTACCTTTATCTGTCGCGGCGTCATGTCAGTCTGCCATTTGTTCATCCGCTCCGTGGAAATAGGATTAAACAGGCTTTTATGTATCTGGTTGATGCCTTCCTCACCGGCATAAATTTTCTCGACTTCTGATTTCTTTTGATAAAAAGATAACACTGAGGGATCAAATTCAATATTCAGGAAATTGCAGAGCAATCGACAATGATGTTCCGGATCAGCTACCAAATCTTCATACCTGATGGAATAAACAAGCCCCGGATTTTTCGCCTTCAACCGCCACATCTTCTTCAGGGCATATTTCCAACGATATACGACAATCGGCACTACCGGCACCTCAAAATTTACATTTACCAATGAGAGGTAGTTATCCCTGTAATCGCGGGTGATGTGTATGATCTTTGAATCAGGGTAAAGCTTATGGATACGGGAAGCATATAGTGAATACATTGGATTCTTGTCGCCTATCATCACGAGGTCCTTCTTCTCATAAACCGACCTGTACGATAGATATACCTGGGTGACCATACCCTGAAAAGTATTCTGCCCTTTATGTTGCAAAAGCCTGTTGAGCAGCACGTCCCTTTCAATGAGCCACTTCTCAAAATAGCGCTGTTTATAGAGGTCATTGCAGAATTCTTCTATAATTTGCTCGCTCCACTCGGCAACCTCTCCATATTTTTTATAGAGAATGATAATAAAAGGACTTTCGGGCGGAATAAGCAAGTTAGGATGCGCTTCAAAAAGCAACCTTAATAAGGTAGTACCTGATCTGGGTCGGCCAATAATAAAAAAGAAGGGTAGATTCTGCATTAACGTGTTTGAAGCTTGTTATGTATGATTTAAACAAAAGATATCCGCTCTGATTATGATGATCAAGTTAGGGATAAAGTCTGAAAACTAGTATTTTAACTCGGCAAAATATATTTAGTTAACTGAATGTAAAAATAGTGAATTATCATTCAGAACACTTTTAATTCATTTAATTTGCTTTAATTTGCACCCGAAATCGGGTTGCTTGCATGCTTTTTAATTCAGTTGAATATTTATTCTTTTTTCCAGCCGTTGTAATACTTTATTTCAGTATTCCCGACAAGTGGAAATGGGTGTTGCTGCTTATTGCCAGTTATATATTCTATATGTTCTGGAAGATGGAGTATGTGGTCCTTATTATGTTCACAACTCTGGTTGACTACCTGCTGGGTTTGAAGCTGGCACAAAATATTCCAAAGCAACGCAAGAAACTTTATCTTCTCCTAAGCATTGTAGTAAACCTTGGCATGTTGACCGGGTTTAAATACCTGAACTTTTTCTCTGAAAGTTTGAATGGCCTGCTTGGTTTTTTCAATACCGGTGTTTCCACACCTGTATTCAATATCCTGCTGCCGGTGGGTATTTCATTCTACATCTTCCAGTCGCTCAGTTATACAATCGACGTATACCGGGGTATTGCACCGGCAGAGAAACACCTGGGGAGGTTTGCCCTTTACGTATCGTTTTTCCCGCAATTGGTTGCAGGCCCCATTGAGCGCTCAACCAGTCTGTTGCCCCAGATAGTTAAACCCAGTGCATTTAATGAGCAGCGTTTGGTAAGCGGGCTAAAGCTTATTTTATGGGGGTACTTCAAGAAACTGGTGATTGCCGACAGGCTGAGCATGTTTGTTGACTATGTTTACAACAATCCTCAACAGAATGCCGGAGTCCCTATCTTTATAGCCACCATTATGTTTGCATTCCAACTGTATTGTGATTTCTCAGGTTATACCGATATTGCCAGGGGTTCTGCCAGAGTATTGGGGTATGACCTGATGATAAATTTCAACAGGCCTTTTATTGCAAAATCATTAAGAGACTTCTGGAACCGCTGGCATATATCACTTACCACCTGGTTTCGCGATTACCTGCTCTATTCCCTGCCTTACATCAAAAACAACAAGATAATATATCCGCTGCTACAACTTAATCTGTTTATTACATTTCTGGTCATGGGCTTATGGCATGGAGCTTCATGGACATTTGTATTATTCGGGGCATTCAATGGAATTATGATTATTCTGGAAATCAGAACACAGAATATCCGTAACAGATTTTATGCAATCACAGGGATAAATAAGATTGTCAGGTTAAAGGATATTTTAGCCACTCTGTCCACATTCTCAACTATAATATTCTCACTCTACTTCTTCAGGGCAAACAGTATTGGCGATAGCTTCCTGCTTATCAGGAATACCTTTGATTTAAGCACTTTAAATGAGTCATTCTTTTTTATGATGAAGGACAATGAATTGATGTTTGGAATTCTTATGGTCATACTGCTTTTAATCGCTGAACAAATGCATGCCAAATATAATCTTGTATTAACATTAGCGACGAAACCAACGGTGTTTAAATGGACAGTCTATTTGGGCTTTAGTTTCTTTGTCATTCTCTTTGGTGTGTTAAATGCACAGAAGTTTATTTATTTCCAGTTTTAGGCACTGAATAAACAACATGATTTAAATAATCTATTCCATATGAAGAAGATATTAACAACGCGAAATGTAAGATATTCAGCAGATTTTTGTTGAGGTTAAGAACAAGAAGAAATAGTAAATAGTGACTGGTGATTGGTAGTAGGTAGTTTTAAGTTCGTGAATGGAGATTGAGAGTGAGTAGTTTGAAGTTCGTTACTGGTGATTGGTATTAGGTAGTTTGAAGTACGTGTTTGGTGACTGATGGTAAGTAGTTTGGAATTCATGATTGATGATAGGTGATTGATGGTTTGTAGTTTTGGGTCGTTGAATGGGAAATAATAGTTGGTAATGTCGATTGGTAAAGGGCAATGTAAATAGATAGAAGATAATGTCAAAACAATTTGCACGGCGGTTTATACTTTTCATCATCCTGTTGATCATAATCAACGGGATGCTGGATCATGGTTTCAAGCAATACTCCGTGCATAACCAATTGAATGAGCGGATGGATGAACAGTTTTCAGCATATAATGATACACTGAAGTACCTGTCTGTAGGCAATTCACACAATTGTGTCAATACCTATATCCTGGCAAACAGTTTTAACTATGGTTCGCCGAGTGAGAGTATTATACAAACCTACTATAAGCTTAAGCACATCTCTGAGACAGAGGGCAAGGTTCCTGAATACCTGATCATGCAGTCGGATATCTCTTCCTATGGGCCCAAAAGTGCCAACCGTTACGAATATAACTCCTACTGGGTAAAATATATAGATTTCCTTGAACTGGCAAAGATTAAGCAGGACCGTAGAGTGATTTCAAAATGCATTGAGGGAAAATTCTTCTCGTATGCAGGCAATTACAAGGATGTTCAGCTGTCAATACTTTACAGGAAGAAGATGAAGAATCTAGAAATGTACAATGGTTACCGGCCTCACCGTGATTATAAGAACTTTGCTGATCATCCTAGTAAGCAAAGGGCGGCATGGAACAAGGCGCAGCGGATATTATCGAGCGATATTTACTTTGATGCCACAACCAAGGTATATCTGGATAAAATAATGCAACTCTGTCAGAGGTATAATGTGAAGGTTGTTATGGTAAGATATCCCATGACCCGGGAATTCTCAATTGAGGAGAGGAAAATAGTACCTGCCGATAAGCTCTTCAGTGAAGTGGAAGAGATAGTATCACGCTATACCATTTATAAAGGAACATTTGACTATACGGATATCTATTTTGATCATCCGGAGTATTTCTTTGATCCTGACCACCTTAACGTTAAAGGCTCCGATCTCTTCACCAAGCGTTTAGCTGAAGATTTGAAGTCTTTGGAGGTGCCTTCTATTAGCCTGGCTCGCTGATAGTTAGAAAGCTTTAAATTTATTTGACTAATTTTATCAATTTATTCCTTTCAAAACAAAGGTACTTCCTCCAATCTTGCTTTCCTGATTATATATTGCTGTATATCAACATGATAGTATTAATTTTTCTGACCATATTTCAAGATTCTGGAAAATTACGGTAACCCACAGAGAGTCTGTTAACTACAGAGATATTTTGGCTTTTTAAGCTCTTATAGAGGCGATATTTTTAATCTTGCCGGGGTATTATCAGTAATATTAACTTTATTGGACCTTTAGCATTCAAATAGAATAATCTTTGTTCAGATCTTAGAATTGAAAATTAGGGTTATAAAAGAGGGGTGGTAATTTATTTGTCGTCAGGAGCTTTCTTCCCGGCGAAAATACGCCCAAATGTCTTGGCCAGCCAGAGAGGCCCTTTACTCAGTAATTTTTCGCGTAGGCGGTAAGGGAACTTATCGATAATAAGGGTCATAAAGTAAAGGAACCGGGCATACATAACACCGGGCAATGCCTGAATGGCAATAAGTGGGCTATAACCGGTGTAGGCCCTTTCATAACCGGCCTTTTCAGCATAAGAGCCTGCTACCTGATCGGCAATCCTGATCTGCCGCTGACTCATTGACTTCTTCCATAAGCCAAGCCGACTGGTATTAATAGGATTGAACAAACTCTTATGATGCTTTTGAAGAATATCAGCAGGGTACAACTCATCAGCCTTTTCCTTCATCTTGTAGAAATCAAATACCTCAGGCAGGTAGGCAATACCCAGGAATTCACTGATTTTACGAAAGTGCAGTTGGGGGTCAGTGGCCAAGTCCTCATACCTGATGAAGTAAAACGAATCAGGATACTTAAGGGCCGCCTTCAGGGCCTTCTTATAAAAATACTTCCATTTGTAAACAACCAGTGATACCACAGGAAGCTCAAAATCTACCTTTGTAACCGAGTGGTAATTATCGCGGTAATCCCGGAGTATGTATATGAACTTGGCATCAGGGTAGAGCTTCATCAAGCGATCGGTATAAATGGTATACCCGTGGTTTTTGTCGCCAAGCAGGGATATTGTCTCCTTTTTGTAGAATGAGATGTAATTCAGATATACGGTCTGGCATATCATCACATAGGTTGTTTCACCTGCAAGCGCGTAAAGATCGGTTTGCAGCTTCTCATGGTCAATGTTCCAGGCGCTGAACTGCCATTGTTCCAGCAGGTCAGTGTAAAAACCTGAAATCATTTCCTTGGTCCAGTAAGTTATATTACCGTATTTAGGATAGAGATTAAGTACAAACTGGCATTCCCATGGAATCTGTACATTGGGATGAGCATCAAAAAGCGACCTCAAAAGGGTTGTGCCCGTTCGAGGTCGTCCGATTATGAAGAATACAGGAAGTGTCAACTGAAAAACTGATTAGTTGTTAATTACAGTATCAATAGCCCGAGAAAGACTATGGATTCTTATTTGCCCGGTATACCGGTAGTTCTTGTCCATGTGAGTGTCTTGCTGATAAAGCCAACACCACCAACAATTTTCATCACATTTTTATTCTTGTCCAAGGTAACCTTGCAGTTGTATGATCTGCCGGTTTGAGCCTGATAGATTTTTCCCCCTTCATAGGTGTCGGTTTTAGGGTTGTATTTGAGGCCGGTGATCATTGCAGAACCAACAATAGGATTGTTCCTTTTTGATTTATCAGGGTTCTTTACATCCTTAAGAGGTTTGCCTGCCTTATCCTTGGCAGTTCTTGACCATGCTACCTTACCTGTATATTCGTCACCCGACTTAACAAACTCAACAATGGAACCTTTCTGGGCAGTAAGCCAGTAACCGGTTATATCCCTGGTAATGGTTGCAGGTTTATTGGTGGTTGTTGGTTTTACAGCAGGTTTAGCCGGAGTTGCGGGTGTTGCCGGGGTAGCTTTCTTGGTAGTTGTTGTAACTGATTTCTTGGCAGGCTGAGCCGGGGTTGCCGGAGTAGCTTTGGTTGCCGGAGTAGTCTTGCTGACCGGTGTTACCTTTGCTTTGGTTGTTGTTGTTGGTTTAGCATCACTCTTATCACTGCTCTCGGCAGTTTGGGCAATCAATGTGTTGAATGAAAAAAATCCCCAGGTTACCACCATTATCGCGGTAAGAAGTTTTGTTCTGTTCATGGGTCTGCTTTTTAATGTTGTTTAATGGTTAACAAAAATACTTTATTTTTTATCCTGTAGTGCAATTCTTATGCCAAATTTAAGTTTGGGCTAATTGCTGTTTTAATATAAACCACGGGAAGATGGTTTGAGAGCTTAAACAGAGGACAATAGGAGGATAAGTGAAGGTACAGTTGTAAGCTAAGTGGAAGGTGGTATAGAATTGAATACCCAAACTGTTTATTGCTCTATCCATTTGATTTCATGGTTTGCTTTTTTATCTAATTTAGGGGCTTCAAAAAAGAATGATTCGGATGAAAATCCCATTTAATAAACCACATTTTACCGGACGTGAGGTATATCACCTATCACAGGCTGCGGTAGTGGGCAAGCTTTCAGGCAATGGAAGTTACACCCGTCAATGCCAGCAGTTCTTTGAACAACGCTATTCCATTGGCAAGGTGCTGCTTACCACCAGTTGCTCTGATGCACTGGAGATGTCGGCACTTTTATGTGATATTAAGCCTGGCGATGAGGTGATAATGCCATCATATACCTTTGTTTCTACTGCCAATGCTTTTGCATTGAGGGGAGCCAACATTCTCTTTGCCGATAGCATGGAGGATAATCCCAATATTGATGCTGCGAAAATAGAAGCCTTGATTTCACCAAACACCAGGGTTATAGTGGTAGTTCATTATGGTGGGATAGCCTGTGACATGGATCGAATCATGGAGATTGCCTCCAAGTATAATCTGGTAGTTGTGGAAGATGCTGCACAGGGGCTTGAAGCGACATATAAAGGCAAGCAACTGGGCACTATTGGCTCATTTGGCACATTCTCCTTTCATGAAACCAAGAATATCACATCGGGTGAAGGTGGCATGATAGTGGTAAACGATCCTTCAAAGGTTAATCAGGCTGAGATCATGTGGGAAAAAGGCACTAATAGAGCTGCCTTTGCCAGGGGAGAAGTTGAAAAGTATGAATGGGTGGCCTTAGGTAGTTCTTTTCTGCCCAATGAATTGACTGCAGCATTCCTATTCGCCCAACTGGAACACATTGATGATATTCAGCAGAGGCGGCTTCAGATATGGGACACCTATTATAATAAGTTAAGGGATGCTGGTTTATCAGACCATATCTCGCTTCCTGCAATACCCGACTACGCAAAACATAACGGTCATCTGTTCTATATTACGGTGCAGACGAAAGATATACGTGACAAACTACTCAATCACCTTCAGGCAGTGGGAGTAAATGCAGTATTCCACTATTTGTCACTACATAATTCCCCTTACTTCAAAAACCTGCATGATGGTCGTAGCCTTCCCAATGCAGAGCGATATTCATCCACCCTGTTGAGATTACCGTTTTATTTTTCGTTAACAGAAGGTGAAATAGACTTTGTTGTAGATAATATCAGGGATTTCTTTAAACAAACATAGACTCCGGTTACTCTGAACCTGAGACCAGTTCTACCCTTTTAGTCACCAGTTTTCAGCAGGAGACACTAGGTTTTTATATTGTTCCACTCGTTTTTACTGAATATCATTCAGATCCACCATTGATACAATCTCCGGGTTTGGGTCAAAGGATACTTTAGCCTTCTTCTTTTCGGGGTAATCAATGCGGGATATTACATAGCGCATCGCTTCCATACGGGCAATGGGTTTGTTGTTGCCCCTGACAATTATCCACGGGTTATTCTCAGTATGAGTATGCAAAAACATACGGTTCTTGTAGTTGGTATATTCATCCCACATCTGCTGTGCCTTCAGATCAACAGTACTGAGTTTCCAGCGTTTCAGGGGATTCTTCATCCTGTCTTCTATTCTTACTTTCTGCTCTGTGATATCAATTGAGAACCAGAACTTGATGAGAATGATGCCATCTTCAAGCAGCATATTCTCAAATATGGGGACCTGTTTAAGGAAAAGCTCATATTGGTCATTATTGCAGAAACCCATTACAGGTTCCACCACTGCCCGGTTATACCAGCTGCGGTCGAAGAATACCATTTCACCCGGGTTTGGCAGTTCCTTGATATAGCGTTGAAAATACCACTGTCCCTTTTCAAGTTCAGTAGGTTTGGGAAGCGCCACCACCCTGATGAATCGGGGATTCAAGTACCTTGTAAAGCGGTAGATGGCACCTCCTTTACCGGCAGTATCACGGCCTTCAAACAGAATAACCACCCTTAAACGCTGATCATAGATCCATTTCTGCAGTTTCAGCAGTTCAATTTGAAGCTGTATATATTCCCGGTTGTTTCGGGGCCTGATGTTAGTATCTTCCATTGAAAAAGCAAAAACTATTGGTTATGTTAAACTGCTCGATGGTCATAAACGGATAATTGATTGTTAATTCTCCTTATGATAATAATTAAATACCAATTGAGCCTTTGATTTCCCGACTACGGCTTCCAGTTCTTCGACCTTAGCCTCTTTTATCCGTTTCACCGACTTAAGGCTTTTAAGCAGGGAGGCTACTGTAACAGGACCAATCCCATCAATTTCACTCAAGGCTGTCTTTATGGTGCCTTTCTCTCTCCGTTTGCGGTGGTGGGTAATGCCAAAACGATGGGCTTCGTCTCTCATCTGCTGAATAACCCTCAGGGTTTCAGATTTCTTATCAAGATGCAAAGGCATAGGATCACCCGGAAAGTACAGTTCCTCCAGTCGCTTGGCAATTCCAATTACCTGCATACGGTTTTGGAGCCCCAGCTTTTCAATGCTGTTCATGGCAGAACCAAGCTGTCCCTTGCCTCCATCAATCACCACCAGTTGTGGCAGTTCCTTCTTCTCTTCAAGCAAACGGTGATAGCGTCGGTAGATAACCTCCTCCATGGAAGCAAAATCATCAGGACCTTCAACCGTTTTGATAATGAAGTGACGGTAGTCCTTCTTCTCAGGACGGGCATTACGGAACACTACCATGGCAGCAACCGGATATGTACCCTGCGTATTGGAGTTGTCAAAGCATTCCATATGCACCGGTAATGTGCTGAGGCGCAAGTCTTTCTTTATAGTCTCCAGTATTCTGTTGGTTCTTCTTTCAGGATCTACCAATTCCCTTTGGCGCATCTTATCGATCTTGTAGTATTTGGCATTGCGTTCCGATAGTTCAAGCAACTGCTTTTTATCACCCCGTTGAGGAACAGTGAAAGTAACACCAGGTATTTCAAAATCAGGCTTCAATGGAACGATAATTTCCGCTGAACCTGAATCAAAGCGTGTATAGAGATCGGCTATAGCTACTGCCAGAAGCTCTTCGGCTGTTTCATCAAGTTTCTTCTTCAGCTCTATGGTGTGCGATTGGATGATTGCCCCACTGGCCACCTTCAGGAAATTCACATAAGCCGACTGCTCATCTTCTGCCAGTGAGAATACGTCAACATTATTGATGGAAGGATTTACAATGGTTGATTTGCTTTGGTATTTCTCAAGTGTTTCTATCTTATCTTTTAAGATCTGAGCCTTCTCAAACTGGAAATCAGCGGCATATTCCTTCATCCTTGTTGCCAGCTGAGTTCTCACCATGCTTATATTACCCTTTATGAGCTCGCGTATATTCTTGATATTCTGGTTATAATCTTCCTCGGTCTGTTTCCCTACACAAGGACCAAGGCAGTTGCCAATATGGTATTCAAGGCATACTTTGAACTTGCCGCTTTTAATGTTCTTTTCAGTAAGATTCAGAAAGCAGGTACGTCGTGGATAAAGCTGCCTTATCAGATCAAGCAGTGTGTGCATCATTTTCCCTGAAGCATATGGACCGAAGTACTCACTGCCATCCTTCACCAGATTGCGGGTTGGGAATATGCGGGGGAAAGGCTCATTCTTAATGCAAATCCAGGGATAGGTCTTATCGTCCTTAAGCATCACATTATACCGTGGCCTATATTCCTTGATGAGATTATTCTCCAGCAGCAGGGCGTCATATTCTGTAGCCACTACTATCCAGCGCAGGTCAACTATCTTTGATACCATCACCCTCACCTTCCCGGCAAGGGAGGTATCCTTGTTGAAATATGATAGCACCCTCTTCTTCAGGTTCTTGGCTTTTCCCACATAGATAAGATTTTTGTCCTTATCATAATATTGATATACTCCCGGTGATTCCGGCAGTGTTTTCAATATCAGCGCAAGCTCCTTATTGGGTGCCATGTGGTTATTTCAAATGATCAAATCCCTGTGCCATGATGGGGTACATGCTTCCACCCCTACTAACAAGATACTCACCCTCTTCCCTGGAGGTCATGTGGCCTATGACAGATACTCCCTTTATGGCTTTTACTTTTTCCAGGTCATTGATGTTCACGGTAAACAGCAATTCATAATCTTCACCGCCGTTCATGGCAGCGGTAGTAGTATCTATCTTGAATTCAGCGGCTACATCGGCGGTTACCACGTCAATGGGTATCTTTTCCTCGTATATCCTGCAACCCAGGTTGGAATCTTTTGAAATATGCAGCACCTCGCTGGCCAAGCCATCGCTTATATCAATCATTGAGGTGGGTTTAACGCCTGCCTTCTGCAGTAATTCTATTATATCGGTGCGGGGTTCAGGTTTTAGCTGACGTTCAAGTACATAGTCGTACCCTTCAAGCTCAGGTTGCATGGCAGGATTGGCTTTATATACCTCTTTCTCTCTCTGCAGCACCAGTAATCCCATATAAGCAGCGCCCAGATCGCCGGTAACGCATACCAGGTCGTTCTCTTTGGCGCTGTTGCGGTAAACCTGTTTCCCAGGCTCCACCTCTCCAACTACTGTAATGGAAATGAAGAGCCCTGATACAGATGCAGTGGTATCACCGCCCACCAAGTCAACATTGTATTTCTTGCAGGCCAGGCGTATACCGGTATAGAGTTCCTCCAATGCTTCAACCGAATAGCGGTTTGATACTGATATCCCTACCAGCAGTTGTGTGGCTTTGCCATTCATCGCGGCAATATCACTGATATTTACTGCTGCTGCCTTGTAGCCAAGGTGCTTGAGCGGCGTATACGACATATCGAAATGCACTCCTTCAATGAGCAGGTCCTTGGCTATAAGGGTGAGTTTGCCGGAATGATCTATTACTGCAGCATCATCACCAACCGACTTCAGGGTGCTCTTGTTCAATATCTTCATATCAGCAGTAAGACGGTCAATCAATCCGAATTCTCCTAATTCTGATAGCTCGGTCCGCAACGGACTTTCATCTTTAAGCATACATTATGGCGTTTGTGGGAATTAATATGCAAAAATACGAAAATTCAACCCTGTTTTGAGGAAGTATTGATGTATAAGGGTAAATCCAAAAATCTCTGGATTTGATGAAAAGATTTTGATGTAGGCTTAAATCCAGACAATAGTCAGCTTTGTAAATGCCTTGATTATAAGGTTCCCGGTCCCTTTTCTACAAACCATCTTCCCTCGTCTGAATCGAATATATGCATTTCAGGCCGGTTTAGCAGCAGAGGTTCTATGTATGCGGCAATGCCTGATTCAAAGTCCTCCGGTTCCAGCAGCAGTTTGGGCAGCATATCTTCAGTGGCCAATGCCCTTACTGCTTTCTGTATCTTGCCTGAACATGCATCATAACTCTCCCGGCTCATTTCATAGAGTTGGTTCTCACACTCCTCCTGACCCGGCATTAACCTATAGCC
>JAEYXG010000148.1 GCA_023428585.1 Bacteroidota bacterium | reverse complement strand
ACCCCTGAGAGCAGGCAGGCTGGTGAGAATACTGAAGAAAAACCTTTCCATTCCTGTTGATTTCCACACCCATTGTACACCTGGTTACGGGTTAGCCTCCACACTAATGGCCATTGTGAATGGTGTTGATATAGTTGATACCAATATGATGAGCTTTTCAGGTGGCTCTGCTGCAGCTTCCTTTGAAATCATTCAATTATTCTGCAACAAACTCAACATTGATACCAGTGTAAACCTGGATGCTATAGTTAAGATTGAAGAGGAACTGCGTGAGATCAGAAAAGAACTGGCCGACTTTGACACTACCAAGAGATTCCCCATAAACTTCAATATCATCACCGATAAACTACCAAAGGATATTGATGAATTGTTTGAACTTGCCATTGGTTACGCCAAGGCAGATAAAGAAGATGATTTACTAAGCACAACACAGCACATTGAACGCTATTTCAATTTCCCGGAACCTGATGAAAAGGTGAAGGATGCCGAAATGCCTGGTGGCATGTACTCCAATATGCTGGCACAGTTGAAACAATTGAAACTTGAAAGATTACTCCCCCGCACTCTTGATCTTATACCTATGGTACGAATGGCTGCCGGTTGCCCACCATTGGTCACTCCAACAAGTCAGATTGTTGGTGTTCAGGCTGTAAACTGCGTTATTGATGAATCAAAGGGGCAGCCTATGTACACCACTAAATCAATCCAGTTTGTAAACCTTGTAAAAGGTGTATATGGCAAAACCCCGGCTCCTATAGACCCTGATTTCAGATATAAGATTGCCGGTGTTAAAGAAGAGACACCATACGATAACCGCTATTATAAGAAGCAGGAGAACCCTGTTTTCCATGAATACGGAGGGGTAAGGCTGGCGGAAAATGAACGCGATGAGCTGTTGTTGGAACTCTTCCCTTCTGTGGCTGCCGAATTCCTTAAAAAGAATATTGAACAGAATTACCTCAACGAGATACACAAGATTGAAGAGGAGAAGCGGCTTAAATTTGAAGCAGAAAAAAAGGCCTACGAAAGCCTAACCGACGAAGAAAAGAAAAAGCGGCTGCTTGACGGTCTCTATAACTACGATTGGGTTTCAGAAGAAACTGACTATCTGGGCCATTCATAGAATTCTTGTAGGCATACTGCTTATTCCACAATGCTCATTATCTTTGTGCCTTAACAAGTTCTAATTTATGTCAGAAAGTTCAGAAATTCCCGGATATATCAGGCCTACATGGGATGAATACTTCATGGAAGTAGCAAATACTATTGCCAAGCGTGCAACATGTGACCGTGGTAGAAGCGGTTGCGTAATTGCCCGTAACAAACAGATATTGGTTACCGGGTATGTTGGTTCTCCCATCGGACTACCCCACTGCGATGAAGTTGGACATCTCTTCAAACAGATGACTCATGGTGATGGCAAAGTAACCAACCACTGCGTAAGAACAGTTCACGCTGAGCAAAATGCCATCTGTCAGGCCGCTAGATTAGGTATTGCACTGGAAGGCGCTACCTTATACTGCCGTATGACTCCTTGCCGTACCTGCGCCATGCTCATCATTAATTGTGGCATCGTAAGGGTGGTATGTGAACATAAATACCATAGTGGCGAAGAATCGGAAGCTATGTTCCGCGATGCCGGAATTAAGCTTGATTATGTGAATGAAGAGATCCTCAAATATGATAACCAGAAAGGATAACTGCCTTACCGTTTTGCAGGCATCTCTTTGATATATTATAGTGTGGTTTCCCCTTCGGTAGTGGTGTCATTTACCATTGGTCCCTCTTCGGTTTCGGAATCATCTCCTGATTTCTGCAACTTTAGTCGCTCAAGCCCTTTCTTGACCTGCGGTACCATTGATGGAACCAGTTGTTCTATTGGCTTATACAACACTGAAGCTTCTTTCTTCTCAGGTTTGATTAGCAAACTGTTCTTATCAGCAATTTCAATGACATAAATAAGCGCTGAAACCAATAACAGCCCTTTGAATGCCCCGAATATTGCACCCGACATGCGGTTGAGACAGCCAAGTGATGCCATTTCCAACATCTTCTGGATGGCTTTTCCAATAAAATACATAACTACAATAACCAGCAGATAACAAATTCCAAATGCCAACAAGTGCATTAGGGATGAGTCACTTCCGGTTGATTGTTGCAGAATTGCTTCAATATACCAGCCAAATCGCAAAGAAATATAAAAGCCAAGAATTAATCCCAACAATGAAGTGGCGCTTAGAATAAAGCCTTTGAAAACGCCTTGCACTGCACCAAGGGCGCCAATTATCAATATTATCAGGTCAATCTGATTCATAAATTGATTGTCAGTTGCATGCTATCGCTTATTACACTACTGTAATTGCTTGTTATAATCCTTTTATTTTCCGGGTAAGCTTGGTTGCAAAAACAAAATTATTCAACTCCTTATTGTCGCTCATTAAAATCGTATCTCTATCACCTTGCCACCATAATTTACCTTCGTGAATAAACGATACCCTATCGCCTATCTCAATCACGGAGTTCATGTCATGGGTATTGATTACGGTAGTAATGCCATACTCCTCAGTAATTTCCTTAATAAGATTATCTATTACATTGGCAGTATGAGGATCAAGACCCGAGTTTGGTTCATCGCAGAAAAGATAACGCGGATTCATGGCTATGGCTCTGGCTATGGCAACACGTTTCTTCATACCGCCACTCAATTCAGAGGGTAACAGTTTATTGGCATTTTCAAGATTGACTCGCGAAAGACAGAAATT
This sequence comes from Bacteroidota bacterium, assembly GCA_023428585.1. Lineage (GTDB taxonomy): Bacteria > Bacteroidota > Bacteroidia > Bacteroidales > Lentimicrobiaceae > Lentimicrobium. The sequence goes on along the minus strand of JAEYXG010000148.1, from coordinate 5,275 downwards.
GGCTCTTTCAAGGCGTTCACCTACTGATTGTTCGGTAAACATCGCCAATGGGAACATCACATTCTGCTCAACATTCATTGAATCAAACAATGCCCCCCCCAGAAACAACATCCCTATATCTTGCCTCACTAGTTTCATCTCATCAAACGACATACGAGAGAGCACCTTATCACCAAAAATAACCCTTCCTTCATCAATTTCAAAAAGGCCCACCAGGCACTTCATAAGCACCGTCTTACCTGAACCACTTTGCCCAATTACCAGGTTACAGCGCCCGGCTTCGAACTTCACACTTACATTATCGAGCACCTTATTGTCACCAAACGACTTGGAAATATCAATTGCTTCTATCATGCCAGTAACAGATTGGTGAGAATTAAATTGAATATGATGATGGCAATGCTACTATTTACAACCCCTTTGGTACTGGCCTCACCCACTTCGAGTGCACCTCCACGGGTATAATAACCATGATAACCTGATATTGATACTATAAGAAAGGCAAAGACGACTGATTTTACCAGAGAATAGAACACGTCATAACCCTCAAAGAATGCTTTCAATCCATATATAAATTCTCCTGAAGGTACCATTCCTGTAAGGGAACCAGCGAGCCACCCTCCCATATTTGCCACAATAATACTTATCATAATAAGTATTGGGTTAAAGAACAGGGCGGCAATAATCTTAGGGAATATAAGATATGTTGCAGGGTTGATGCCCATAATCTCAAGAGCATCAATCTGCTCTGTAACACGCATAGTTCCAATTTCAGAAGAAATTCGAGAGCCCACCTTTCCTGCAAGTATCAGGCTGATAATGGTTGGAGAGAACTCCAGCACCACTGACTGCCGGGTAGCGTAACCAATTGTATATAAAGGAACAAGAGGTGTATCAAGATTAAAAGCCATTTGAATGGCAAGAACCGCCCCCATGAATATTGAAATGAAGACTACAATACCAACGGAGTCCAACCCAAGATGCTCTATCTCAATGAGAATCTGCCTGAAATAGATAGATTTCTTCTCGGGTTGTTTGAATACCAGTCGCATTAACAGGATATACCTGCCTATATGTGTTAGAAAGTTGTTCATGTACTTTATAAGGCAGGTGCTAAATTAATACTTATTCCCATATTATTGGTTTAACTGCTTTAACTTTGCCTCTAAGTAACACCAAACAATAGTGAATTGATTGTCAACTATCATTGCCATAATCAATTATTTGTTAATTTTGATGCTTTCAATAATAATCTAAATCCACAGTATAATGAAACTCAGGTCCAGATATTCACTTGCCATTCTAGTTTTCTTTATCACCCTAATGGTAGCATCCTGTTCAACTCCTGCATATCGCCAAAACAGGTACAAATCAGGCAAGCGTTTTAATGATTGCGGATGTATGACCATGCCGAAACAACATAACTCTATTTTGAGTTATAATGAACAGAAATAGAACGCTGAGGCAAGCACTTCCTGATTATATTCCCGAGGCAGCGGTTGATATGGTGGCTGCGTGGTTTGATAAGAACCATGTAATACTTAAGATTGCCCGCAACCGGTTAACCAAATTGGGTGATTTCAGAGGTGCTCCTGCTGGAAAGCCGGTAAGTATTTCTGTAAATTATAATCTCAATAAATATAATTTCCTCATTACCTTATTGCATGAAATGGCTCATGCCGAAGTACATTTTAACTATTCCCGTCGAATGGCACCACACGGTAAAGCATGGAAACTTGCATACCAGCGTTTGGCCATGCAATATATCAACGGGGAGATCTTTCCTGATGATATAAAACAGGCTTACCTCATTTATTTGAAGAATCCGTTGGCATCAAGTACATCTTTTTTACCATTGGCCACCTCCTTAAGGCAATATGATACTAATTCACATGAAATAGTCGTTTCTATGTTAAAACCTGAAACACTTTTTACACTCGCTGATGGAAGAGTGTTTAAGATGGTTGAAAAACTTAGAAAAAGATACCGTTGTTACTGCCTCAGTAATAAAAGAACCTATCTCTTTAATGCTATGGCAATAATAAAGCCATTGGGCGATAATAATACTGCACCGGTTGATTAACTTTGTTATCTTAATCACGTTTTATAGAAAACTGATCATTAATATCCGTTAATATGAATCAAAACAACTACTGCATCATAATGGCCGGTGGGGTTGGCGCCAGGTTCTGGCCTATGAGCCGAAAAGACCATCCAAAACAATTCATTGATATCCTGGGAACTGGTGAAACCCTCATTCAGGCTACTTTTAAAAGATTCCTTAAAATCTGTCCGGCTGAAAACATTTACATTGTCACCAATGAAAGCTATAAGAAGCTAGTTCTTGAACAGCTTCCATTACTTGGTGATGCACAGGTATTATGTGAGCCTACCCGACGTAATACTGCTCCATGCATTGCCTATGCCAATTATACAATTCTTCAGCGCAATCCCGATGCCAATATTGTAGTAGCACCTTCTGATCACATAATTTTAAAGGAAGATGTTTTTACCGAAGTAATTTTGGCGGCTCTTAATGCCACTGAAAAAAATGATTGGCTGGTAACCTTGGGTATACAGCCTAATCGGCCTGATACCGGTTACGGTTATATACAGTTTGAAGAAAAAATCACCTGCGAATCCGATAACCGCATCAAGAAGGTCAAAACCTTCACCGAAAAGCCTCAACTTGAAATGGCAAAGCAGTTCCTTGCTAGTGGCGATTTCCTCTGGAACTCAGGTATATTTATCTGGCGTCTAAAAACCATTATGCAATCATTTGCTCAATACCTTCCCGATGTTGACCAGCTTTTCAGAGCAGGTATAGGTAAATACGCCACTCCTGAAGAGCCTGCCTTCATTGATCAAACCTATTCTATGTGCAAGAGCATTTCCATTGACTATGGTGTAATGGAAAAAGCTGACAATGTATTTGTTCTTTCATCTGATTTTGGCTGGAGTGACTTGGGTACCTGGGGTTCACTTTATGATACCCGTAAGAAGGATGATGATGCCAATGCCATTGTTGGGCAAAATGTTATGATGTATGATAGCCATAACTGCATTGTGAATATGCCGAAAGATAAATTGGTTGTGATTCATGGCCTCGATGGCTTCATTGTTGTGGAAGAAGAGGGTACTCTGCTGATTTGCCGTAAGGAAGAAGAACAGCAAATTAGACAGTTTGTCAATGATGTTATGATTGAAAAGGGAGAGAAATACGTTTAATTTTATATATAACTGTTTATGAGAAAATCTATTATCCTGTTTTTTTTATTGCTTGGTGGCATGGTTCGTGCCGACGAAGGCATGTGGTTGCCAATATTTATTGAGCGACTCAATTACGTTGATATGCAGAAGGAGGGTCTGAAGTTAACCCCTGAAGAAATTTACAGCGTTAACCATTCAAGTTTGAAAGATGCTATCATCCAGTTTGGTAATGGCTGTACCGGTGAGGTTATCAGCAACCAAGGATTGGTACTGACAAACCATCACTGTGGCTACGGTGCCATTCAATCACACAGTACCGTTGATCACGATTACCTGGCTGATGGATTCTGGGCGATGAGCATGAAGGAAGAATTGCCAAATGAAGGTCTTACCGCACGCTTTTTAGTTAGAATAGAAGATGTTACCAAAAGAGTGTTGGAAGGATTAAATGATCAGATGACTGAGACTGAGCGTGTTGATAAAATCCGCCAGATTTCAAAAACCATTACGGATGAGGCCGATAAAGGAACCGGTTATCAATCAAGGGTAGCCAGTTTCTATGAAGGAAATGAGTTCTATCTGTTTGTTTATGAAGTGTTCCGCGATGTTCGCCTGGTGGGAGCTCCTCCTTCATCCATAGGCAAGTTCGGTGCTGACTCTGATAACTGGATGTGGCCTCGTCACACCGGCGACTTCTCCATGTTCAGGGTTTATACATCACCCGATGGGAAACCGGCCGATTATTCCGCTAACAATGTACCCCTTAAACCACGGCACCACTTGCCGGTATCAACCGCCGGCGTTGAAAAGGGAGATTTTGCAATGATTATGGGATATCCGGGTAGCACTGAACGCTATACCACCTCCTGGGGCGTTGACCAGGCCATAAACCTTTATAACCCTACGGTCGTTAACATCAGGGCCAAGAAACTTGCAATTATGCGCGCTGACATGGATGCCAGTCGGGATATCAATATCAAATATGCCTCAAAATATGCAGGTATCGCAAATTACTGGAAATACTACATTGGTCAAACCAGAGGCTTGAAACGATTGAATGTTTTTGAAGAAAAACAGCAAATTGAAGCTGATTTTAATAAGTGGGTAAACGCTTCGCCCGACAGAAAGGCTAAATATGGTAAAGTTCTCTCTGATTTCGCTGAAGCCTTCAAAATACAAAATGAGTATATCATTCAAAGGGTCTATTACTCGGAGGCAATGACCCGCGGTGCAGAGATCATGAGTTTGGCTAATGCATTCAACATGCTTGCCAATGAATTGAAAACTGAAACTCCTTCGGATGATAAACTTGCTAGAATTAAAGATAACCTGCTTAAATTCAGTGAAAGGCATTTTAAAAACTATAACTTGCCAACTGACCAAAAGCTTTTCACTGCCATGATTCAGATGTATTATGAAAATGTTCCCGTTGGTCAGCAACCGGCTGCATTCAGAACTCTGATAGCCAAAAACAAACATAATTATGCTAAAATAGCTGCCGCTATGTTTGAAAAATCTATGTTTAGTGATAAAGCTAAAGTTGATGCTTTCATTGCCAATCCTAATCTGAAAAAACTGGAGAAGGATCCGGCATTTAAGTTTGTTAGGGCATTCAATGTTAAATTTACTGAAAATCAGAAAAATGTAGAAACAGCCAATGATATGCTAGATAGAAGCAATAGGCTTTTCATTGCCGGCTTGCGAGAAATGCAACCCGATCGTAAGTTCTATCCTGATGCTAATTCAACAATGAGACTTACCTATGGTAAGGTTCTCGACTATTACCCGGCTGATGGTATTCATTTTGATTATTATACCACTTTGGATGGTGTTATGGAGAAGGAAGACCCCTCAAATTGGGAATTTGTAGTACCTCAAAAACTGAAAGACCTTTACAACGCCAAGGATTATGGTATGTATGGCACGAATGGTGAAATGCCGGTATGCTTCCTTTCAACCAATGATATTACCGGCGGAAACTCAGGTAGTCCGGTGATTAACGGTAACGGAGAATTAATTGGCCTTGCCTTCGACGGTAACTGGGAAGCAATGAGCGGTGATATTG